>DIUI01000077.1:23048-44855 GCA_002428215.1 Prolixibacteraceae bacterium UBA6162 | reverse complement strand
TAAAATCATTTCAAAAACCAAAAGAGATATTACATGAAAGTTTTGAAATTTGGAGGCACCTCCGTTGGATCACCTGAAAACATGCGGATGGTTATGCAGATTATTACCGATGGTGAAGCCAAATTGGTCGTTTTATCGGCAATGTCGGGTACCACCAACGCGCTGGTGGAGCTTTCGGGTTACCTTTCTGCAGGGAACACTGACGCTGTCAAACAAGTACTGGAGACCTTACGAAATAAATACGACAAGGTGGTGGATGAACTCTACGTTACCGATCCCTATAAGCGCCTCGGGAATGAGGTTATCAATTCGGTTTTTACAGACCTGCTTGCTCTTGTTAAGCCTGCTTTTGGCGAAAAGGAAGAGAAAATAGCCTTAGCGCAGGGTGAGCTTATTTCGACGCAACTTTTCACCTTGCTTATGAAAGAGAATGGTTTCTCTACTGCACTGCTTCCCGCACTTGATTATATGCGGATTGACGCCGAGCGGGCGGCTGATCTACCCGCTATCGAAGCCTTGCTTGATTCGGTAATCTCAAAGACTGACAAATCCGATTACTACATCACGCAAGGGTTTATTTGCCGAAATCCCAATGGCGAGATAGACAACCTCGATCGCGGCGGTAGTGACTATACAGCCTCCCTTGTGGGGGCAGCTATTAACAGCGAGGAAATTCAAATTTGGACCGACATCGATGGATTTCATAACAATGACCCCAGATTTGTTGAGAATACCCGTAAAATCGATCAGCTCTCCTTTAACGAGGCTGCTGAGCTTGCCTATTTCGGAGCTAAGATTTTACATCCTCAAACCATTGCTCCGGCAAAAGGAAAAAATATTCCGGTACGTTTAAAGAACACCATGAATCCTGCCGACGGTGGCACCTTAATTACTATGGAATCTGATAATAGTGGTATAAAGGCAGTGGCCGCTAAAGATGGTATCACAGCGATTAAAGTGCGCTCTGGTCGAATGCTTATGGCCTATGGCTTTCTGAAACGGATTTTCGAGGTTTTCGAGGCTTATAAAACGCCTATCGACATGATATCCACCTCTGAGGTGGCCGTTTCTTTAACCATCGATAATACACGCAATCTCGACAAAATCAGAACGGATTTGCTCTCTTTCGGTGAGGTTGAAATCGATGAGGATATGAGTATTGTTTGTATTGTCGGCGATATTATTCGCGAAGAGTCAGGGTTTGCATCACGCGTTTTTAATGCCCTCGATGGAATACCCATTCGTATGATTTCTTATGGAGGTAGTCGGTACAATATTTCGGTTTTGGTACCCAAATCGCATAAAAAGCATACCCTTCAGACCCTTAGCGATAAGTTGCTCTCCTAGATAAGGTGGATTGCCAGGGTCTCTCTGTTTATTTTGATTTATTTCACAGCCCGTGGTTAGGCCGATTTTTTTACCACAGGGATTGTACCCCTGAGAGAGATGTTGTTCAGATTGCTGTAATCGTAAAGATAGAACCCGTCGGCACCAATCATAAAGAGGTATCCGTTAACCGGGATTACATCGTAGGCGCGAATTCCGGGAAAGTGGGCCAGCTGGTTGAATCCGACTCTGCTTTTATCGGTGGCATCGAAAACTTTCAATCCTGCATCTCCGTCGCATACAAAAAGCACCGTTCCATCAATGCCCAGCCCATAAGGACTTGTCATGTTAAAGGACCCTACCAGCGTATTGTTTTTGTAGTCGGCCGAGAGCTGAATTACATCCAGCCGGTTGGTATTGCTCCTGCAGGGTTGTCCTCCCCGTAATGTAACGTAGGCAAACCCGTCGGCTACAACAACAGGATCGCAGCTGGTAACATGCCAAAAGTTGGTAACATGTTTTGGAGCCAGCGGGACCTGCAAGCTCAAGATAATCATGCCCGACATTGTCCCAAGGAACATGTGGTTATCGTAAAGGAACATGGTCTCAACGTCCCAGCCTACATTTTGAGAACCTGCCGAAACAGGCTTCTCGGATGTGCGGATATCAAACATATAGCATTTTGAGTTGTCGACGGCATAGAGATAATCCGAATAGATGCCAAACCTTGCCATGGATCCTCCCACACCAAAACTGGTCGATGCTGATATCCCGCCCGGTGCGCTGTAACTCGACAGCATTCGGTCTGATTCCATGGTTCTCCATGCCGGATAGATGGGATAGTAGTTGTACTCCAATGCTTGCCTTACTGTGCCTACTTCCCAGTCGATGACTACGCCCAATTTTGAATCGACTTCGGCCAGCCGGTAGTTGTTGGCAGCTGGAGGAACCATGTACGGAAGTACATCTGTAATTCGGGATACTTCTCTAACATTCTGCAAGTTCGACACATCTATGGCTACCAGATCGGTGTAACTGTCGGCATACAACGTTTGTTGTTTAATGGCCATGTCGACGCAGCCCGGAATTTCGATGAACCCAATATTGGATGGATTCGACCGATTGGTCAGATCCAGAATATGGATGCCTTTCCGCTCCTCGACAACAAAAAGATAATCGTCTTTAAAATAGATCTTTCCCGGTTGGACAAGGTCGCGGGCTGCCGATTGTTTCACGGCGCTTCGCAAGTTTTCGTACGACATGTAAACAGGCTTGTTGGCTGTAAACACCTCGGTGTATGTGTCCATGCAACTTTGTGGAAATAGTGACACAGCGATTAAGAAGATTATCGATATCGTTTTTTTCATGGTTCTGCTATTAAAAAATCACTACGCCCAATTTAACGCTCATCCGATGGTAGTCTATTTCCAAACGGTATTCTTCATCACCTTCATACCTTAACCGGTGAAAACGGTAGCCCAGAGCCAGTGAATAGCCTAACCCTCCATAATTGATTTGCATAATGCCTATCGAAGGATTTACCAGAAGCCCTCCTATGGCTTCAAGTGGAGATTCGCCTATTGGCATCGGACCGGGCCAGATACTGCTCGAACGCACATTGTATGGAACTACCCCGTAATAATGGGTTCTGGCTCCTTCCAGGGGAATCTGGTAGCCTGTTTGGAGCATTACAAATGGGCTAAAATTTCGATTGCGAAGAAGGTAAATTACATTTCCGGTAACCGGAAGATAGGTTTCCGAAAAAAACTCAACACCGGCACCTACTCCTGCATACAGGCGGTCGCGAATAGCATGGTTAAATGATGTACCTGTTATAAGTGGTGCCGAACGCTGATTGTCGGGATTGCCTGCTAATATGCCTGCTTCGGTGAGGCTCAAAAATTTTCCCGATAACTGACTTTTGTTCGATGGTGCTGGCGTGCCACTTTCAACTGAGTTTAGTTTTGAGACCCTGTTGATTTGGCTGATATTGAAAATTCTGCTAACCCCTTCACTCTCCACCATCAGCCGGTCGAGCGCGGGGGCATAACTGTATCGTCCTTTCAAAACGGTGCCATCGTTCAGGTATACATAACCCCGGCCCGATTTACCTTGCAATGATTGACCTGTTCCTGAAAATGCCAGAAACAGGGATAGCATCATCATCAATAATTTTCGCATACACTCTCATTTTTCATGGAGATGCAGCGAAGCCGGCGATGGTTGCGTAACAATGATGTTTTTCAGAAAAAATTTGCCTGATCGAGCCTTGTCAATACCCTGGGCAATTGTGGGGTGCGAAAATCGTAAAAACCTTGTTCCCGCAAAAAGCGTCGCACCTCTTTTTTTCTATCCGGAAATAGCTGCAAAAGCCATTTGCGACCTGAATAGATTCGCATGTGAGATCCGTCGGCCAAAACGAGGTAATGGGTTCGGAGGGTTTCAAAACGACGGTTGTCGAGCAACCCAAATTCATTTTTAAAAAGTGAGGTGTTTTGCTCTGTTATTCGAACATGGCTAATCACTGAAATCTCGCCTTCGTGGAGAATTTCAAAGTAGAACTCGGGTGTTTCAGGCCCCCGAAGCGTAAGTTTTTTGAATCGCTGGATAGTTCCATCCGGATGGTTAACTGAAAAGTCAGCCACGATTTTACGGTCAACTACAAACAGTCCCTTTACCCGGTCGTTGTATGCAACCAATTCTCCGGTGAACCCATTGTATCTGAGTTTATAGCTGGTTAATACCTCTCCGTGAATGGTCGTAAGAGTGCCTTCATACCATTCTGGCTGATAGAAGTGGTCGCGTGCCGTAAATACCGAGTAGATATATTTGGTACCGGTTAGTTTTTCGGTATCAAAATTGCCTGCATCTGTAAAGTCGCTCCAAACGAAATCCTCTATTTGTGCAGAAGCTGCAAATGACAGCACAATCAAACACAGCGTGAACCATAAGTTTCGGATGCTCATTCTACAGTGATTTTACGGTATATGGAAAATGGCTCGTTGTTATGGGTAACTCCTTCAAGGCGAATTACCACGTTCCCTTTCAGGTCGGATACATTGAAGGTAAACTCCTGTACTCCTTGCTCAACCGTTATCTCTTCGAACAAGAGAGCCCTCCTGAAGTCGGGAAGTGCCGAAGGCTGGCTTACTTCTGACCGATACACAGACTGCACCATGGCGGGTTGCAGTGCCGGAACGGTAAATTGGAATAGGTTCTTCTCCTCGCTTAGCCACGATCTGTCGTCGGAGTTTAGCACAATGGCCACCACGCCTTTAAAACTTAAATCGCCAAAGATTCGCTCATGGTTAATGAGGTCGATGTAGGCAATATCGCTGCTTCGAAAGCGGAACAGCAGATCATCGTCGAAAACCGGAATGCCGTTTACCAAACGCAGCGGGCTCTGGTTGAAGAACTTCCGCTCCAGTTGGTCGAGTACTTGCAGCTGATAGCCTCCGGCACGCTGGCGGAATCTAACAGCCGTCAGTAACTCTCTGGAAATCTCCATGAAATTCGGCAGTTCAATGAATTCAGCAGGAATTACTCTTCGGTCGGGTTGGCCATAAAAAGGATAGGGGTAGATTGGCTCCATCCTGAAATAGGGTTCTTGTGGAACTTGTTCCCCTGCAAAAATCCGGGCAAACTGTGCGGCTTCGCGCATTGATTTGAGCTGCCCTACAAACTCCCTCGGCGCGGGTGTGTCGTCGGTTGACGGGCGCAGGGCTGTATTCTCTGTCGGTGTCAGGAGTTCAATTCCAAACTCCCCCGCTTCAGGCGATATCACCCTGAGCAGCAACCCTGCTGTCCCATAGGTTTTGCTTAGCTTGAAGCGGAAATAACCGTTATTAGTAGTAAGATAATAATCAAAGTGAGGCTCTTTGCCGGGTACAGTTAGCAAAACCAAAATCTTTTCGGGTAAAGCAGCGGCCGATGTCACTCTGCCTTCGATATAAAAACCATTGTTTTCGGGGGGCAATGTTGCATCGCTGTTTTTTTTCTCCCTTAATAAGAAAAAATTGTTTTCCGGGTGCCCTGCAGGATCTTCGTATCCGCCACTGAGGGTCAAATGTCGAATGGTCTTCGCAGTCTCTGAGGGGATATTTACTTTTATAGTAAGTTCCTCTCGTCGTTTGACTGTGTCAGCTTCTAGGTCTAGTTTAAGGGTCGCCGCCGAGGGTGAATGGTTTGATGGGGCAAAAGCAGGTGATTCGGGCACGCTGTAGATTTCCCCAAAACGATGGTAAACATTAATCAATCTGGCCGAAACCGATCGCATCGCTGCGTCATCGCCACTTTTTTGATAGGCTTTCAACCAATAACCACCCGTTTCCAATGCGTCTGGAACCACCAGGTACCCCTTTCCCATTCCCTGATCGATTAAAAGCATGGCCCTTGTTACCGACTGATGTTCAAAGGTTTCAAGTTGAACATGTGCCACATTGCCATTCTGCATATTGAACGGGGAGGAAGAGAGCAGGAACCAAATCGTATCGCCTGAAATGGCCCATAAACGATCGGGGAGAATATAAATATCACGGCCAAAGCTGCCTTGAACGGATAGTACAAGCCCTACCAATGCAATCAGTATAGCCCTTTTGGCAAAAGCCAAACAGCGGTATTTAAGATGCATGGTATGTGGCGGTATGTACCTCATAAGTTGCTCGATTGGGTTACAGGCCCCCCGGATGGATAGACCTTAGCCGGGAACTCCCACCAGTCGGGCGGTACATCCCTTTGTCTTCCTTCAGAAGGTATATTGTAAAAGTAGGGTATTCGTTTCAGGAAATAGTTGTTCTTGCCAACGGGTTGCACAAAGAAACGATGCTCCCTGACCGAACTTATTTCAAAGTTTCCCAAAACCACCTTGTTGGGCGACGATGTGCAAACAATGTTGCCCCTTGCCTGCGTATAAAGCGGATCAAAAAGCTTCCCTTCGGCCGAAAGTTGACGGTTAAGGTCGGAGTAGAACTGATAGCTGTGCGCAGTTAAGGCATATTGCTGGCAGATGTAAATCCATCCATTGAAGTAGGTCGGCGTATCAGGAATGAATACTGTATAGCTGCGCTCCAGAAAGGTGAGTGGGAATTTCCGGATGTTTTTATCGGCTGTAAAAGGCTGAGGTGCGGCCAGGTTGAACAAGCCTGCCGGACTTAAGGTTAGCCAGCCATACATGGTAGTTTCCGGTATCATTACACCACCCCCGGGAACAATAGTGGGATGGGTGTATTGTGCAATTTTTTTACCGGAAAATCGATGATAATTATGATCGCCGGTGGCTGCCATATCGATGTATAGCTGTGCGCCGGCCAGTTTACGCAAATCGCCGGCTGCAACATCGGTACCGCTGCTCATTAGCCGCTCCTCTGGTATGGCATAGATAGAGTCTATTTTGGGCAATGCAGGCACTTCTTGCCATTCCGAAACATATTGCTCTCCCTTCGCCGAAACGGTCAGTCGATAACGGCGCCTGGGATCCAAAGATTGCTGCAGTGAGTAACTTCCCGGTTCACGCTCTGCCAGGATCATCTCCCGGTTTTGGTCGTCAGTTAACTTTATAATTGCTCCCGAAACCTTCGGATAGGCAGTGCCATATTCATTAAAAGCCAAGCTTTCGTATAAATTTACGGTTTGTGTAGATTGTCCGTAAACAAGACGAGCCTCGACTACGAGCAGCGGATCCATTCGCTCCAGTTCGGGAACATACACCTCTTCGCATGCAACCCAGAAAGCGGTCAATAAAAGTAAGATTGGAATCCAGCGCTTCATACCATCAGAATTTAAAGTTGTAGGTTAACGATGGCACCGGAATTCCAATGACCGAAAGTTTGAAGAGCGAATATCCCCGGTAGCTGTTTTCTGCAGAAGGTACCGTTTTTCGGTAGTAAACCGAATAAGGGTTATGGCGTCCGTAAAGATTGTAGACCGAGAGTGTCCAGCTTCCCTTCCACATTCTTTTCTTGCGCAGATTTTCGTCGAATGTGAGGGCAACATCCATTCTGTGATAGGCAGGCATTCTGTATTTGTTGCGTTCTGAATAGAATATAAGTGTTTCTCCGGCATAACTGTATTGTCGCTCAGGAAGCGTTACCGGTCGCCCCGACATGTAAGTAAAGTTGCCGGTAAAACGCCACCGCCGACTAATGTTGTAGGTGGCTACTGCGGTTAAATCATGTGGTCGGTCGTACTGCGAAGGATACCAACCTCCGTCCCAGAGTTGTTCCTCTGACCATTCACTAAGGGTGCGGCGCATGGTTCTGGAGAAGGTGTAATTCATCCAGCCGGTTAGCCTGCCCATACTTTTTCTGGCCTGAAATTCCGCTCCCACTGCATAGCCATCGGCTGGAACAATGCTCGTCTCGATGTGCGGATTCATAAGCAGTTCAGCACCGTTTTTGTATTCCAGCAGATTCTGAAGTCGCTTGTAATAAAGCTCAACACCTAATTCTACCAGATTCTCAAGGGTGCGGTGTTCAAACCCGAGTGCTAACTGATCGCTGATTAGCGGCGATAGATGATGGTCACTTATCTTCCATGTTTCGGCCGGAGAAATTACGGCACTGTTGCTGATTTGAAAAAGATATTGACTTACCCTTTGAAAGTTGAGTTTCCAGGTGTGGCCAGTTGGTGTCTCATAACGCACCATAAGCCGGGGTTCGGGAGTTACATACGATTTACTGATCTCGCCTGAGTCGAACAGCAGCGAGTCAACTACCGACTGAGCCGATTTCGGTCGGGTTTCGTCGTAGAGGTAAACAACAGGTGTTCCGAGTACGGCAAATCCGCTTATTCTGAGGCCAGCCGAAACAGATAAAGCGGGTGATATTTCATATTCATCGGCCAAATAACCGGCCCATTCGGCGGCTTGTTCCTGTTGCAATATTCGGGGTGCAATTAATGTGGTGTCTGATACTCCCGAAACTTCACCCGGTCTGATACCATAGTAAATAGCATTAAGGCCCCCTTCTATGGTATGATTGGGATGAGGCCTGTAGCGCAGATTGTAGCGCATTGAGCCATATTTCAGCTGGTTATTGAGGTAATAGGCCTCTTCGTCTTTGCCGCTGGCCAGGTCGGTAAGTTGGTATCCATAATGGCTGTATGAGAGGTTCCCCTCACCTGTCAGTTTTGAAGAAAAACTGTTTCGGGCCTGCAGGTTGAGCAGTTGGCTGCTGTATTCTGTTATGGTTTGTGCACTGGTACTGAAAGCATCGTGGCTCAGATAAGCCATTCCGCTGATCCGATTACGTGCGTTGAATTTGTAGGTTAGTTTTCCTGCCAGATCGTAAAACCTCGCCACACTCTGCGAAATGTCTGGATTGGGCACCCTGCTGAGAATCCAGTCGGTATAACTGCTACGTCCCCCTGCTGTTAGCAGAAGCTTCTTATCCTTTGTAAGAGGCCCATTGGCTGCAAGCCTCGAATTTATGATTCCCAATCCTCCGGTAAGCTCAAGCCTGTCTTCATTTCCATCGCGCAAATCGACTTCCATTACCGACGAAACACGCTCCCCGTAGCGGGCAGGCATCCCTCCCTTGAACAATCTGAAATTGTCGACCAGATCTGGATTGATTAGCGAAAGAAACCCAAAAAGATGGGATGCATTGAAAATGGGACTACCGTTTAGGAGCAGTAGATTCTGATCGGTGTTGCCTCCCCGCACATTAAAACCCGAAGAGAGTTCGCTTACCGTCTGAATGCCGGGTTGCATGCTAAGTCCGCGAACCACGTCGACCTCGCCCATCAGGGCTGGCAGGTTCTTCATCACCCTGGTCTCCATGCGCACCATACTCATCTGCGACCGTGGAAGGTCGGCAGCCTCACCTCTTACAGTTATCTCTCCGATAGAAAGACTCTCCTCGAAAAGCTCAAACTCTGCATAACCTCCCTCTATTAGCCTAATCCTCTGACTTCCCGGCTGAAACCCCATAAACGATATCTGTAGCGTATGGTCTCCAGTTTCAAGCTCTATGGAAAACTTCCCTGAAGCATCGGTCGAAAATCCTTGCCGAATATTACTGCTCATAATTACAGCACCGGGCAGCGGATCACCGCTCTTTCCGTCAACTACCCTGCCTTCAAACAGGACTTTGCGGTAGCGGCCCTGGTTTAAAGGGTTGCCAATTACCAACAGTTGCAACTCATCAACATATCGACGTCGGTCGGCTTCCTGAAGGGGAAGAACAACGATGGCATCGTCCTGAAATATTCTCCAGGTAAAGTTGGATCCCTGAAGCAACGAGTTGAAAACCTGAACCAGTGGGGTCTCCTCAAAATCTCTGCGCACGGTAAGGGTATCGATCCATTGAGGCTGGTAAAAAATCTGGATCTGCTGTTCTCGTTTAAGTTGCTCCAGCAACACAGAAACAGGTTGATTGCGATATCTGGCTGTAATTCTTCGGTCGTTGATATCCTGGCCGCTTGCAATCATAACAAGCAGCAACAGAATAGCTGAAAACCAATATTGTAAACCGTTTAAATAAAATCTCAAAACAAAAACACCACCCTGAGTGGTGGCCCGGACGGTGAAGGTAAGGCAATTTATTGGGAAAACCGGAATAGACTATTCAATTATCCGAAAAATTTTGCAACGCTGCTATTCTTTCAGTTTTTAACCAGAGTGCGTTCTTTCAAAAACCGGCTCTATTGGGTTGGACGTTTCATTCAGCAGATGGCATCTTGGTTGTTTTTTATTCCTTACACTGGTTTGGCTTAGCCGGGTGAAGCTCCCTGTATGGATATTATGCTTATTTTTCGAATCTAAATTTCACACACCTTACTTATGCGAAAAACTCTTCTCTTCATGGTTGTTATGGTGGTCGTGTTTCGGCTATCTGCATCGATGCAAATGCTGCTGCCCGATAACGTTACCTATAACCCTGCTATTCCATCTCCCGAGCAATATTTTGGTCATTTGCCGGGCGACAGACATCTTTCGCACGATCAGATTATTGCCTATGCCTATGATATTGCAAAGCTTTCGGACCGTGCCATAGTAGAAGAGTATGCCCGTTCGCACGAAAGCCGGCCCTTGGTTCACGTGGTATTTACTGCTGCAAGTAACCAATTGTCGCTTGCAGAACTAAAGCGAAAGCATTCGGATTTCAGCAAACCCGGAAGTAAACTGTCGCCATCCGAGGTGCCATTGGTGATTTTGCTTGGGTATGGGGTACATGGAAATGAGTCGAGTGCCTCCAATGCTGCAGTTGTAACCTTATACTATCTGGCTGCTGCCCAGGGCCCGGCCATCGACGAAATGCTCAGCAACACCATAGTTCTGGTAGACCCCAATATGAACCCCGACGGATTTGCGCGTCACAGTACCTGGGTCAATATGCATCAGGGGTTAACCGATGTTTCGGATCCTAATGCACGTGGCTTTACCGAAGCCTGGCCCGGAGGAAGAGGCAATCACTATTGGTTCGACCTCAACCGTGACTACCTTTTTGTGGTACACCCCGAAAGCCGTGGCCGCATCGAAAAATTTCAGGATTGGAAGCCCAATGTGGTAACCGATCACCATGAGATGGGTGCTGCCAGCACCTTCTTCTTTCAGCCCGGAATTCCCACACGCAATAATCCGCTTGTGCCAGATTATAACTACGATTTAACCAACAAAATTGCCAACTTTCATCGCGCGGCCTTCGATGCGAGAGGAGAGCTTTATTATGCCGGAGAGAGTTTCGACGATTATTATGTGGGGAAGGGTTCATCCTACCCCGACATCAACGGTAGTATCGGAATTCTTTTCGAACAGGCTGGATACCGCGGTAAAGTTCGTGAAACGCCTCTGGGTGAGAAAACTTTGTTGCAGGGTATAAGGAATCAGCTCGAGGTCACCTGGTCGACGCTTGAGGCCGCTGTTGCTTTGCGTGATGAGTTGCTGGATAGTCAGCGCCGGTTTTTCTCAGAGGCACTCACGCTGGCCGATTCCGATCCGGTTAAGGGGTATCTGGTGGGAGTGGACACCGATGTACACCGGCTTAATGTTTTAATCGATATCCTGAGAGTTCACGAAATAGAGGTTCTGGAGCTTGCTGAACCTGTAACCAGGCAGGGGGTTACTTATACTCCATCTGCAGCGGTTGTGGTGCCTTTGCGGCAGAATCAGTACCGGTTAATCAAAAGTCTTTTTGAAACTGCACAACAGTTCACCGACAGTGCTTTTTACGATGTCTCGACATGGACACTGCCCCTGGGTCTCGATTTGCATTACCATCCTGTTACAAATTCCAGGGATATGCGTTCGCTTTCGGGGGCCTCCATCAATGCGCTACCTCCTGTGGTTGGCGGATTGAATGGTGTGGCTTCAAGTTACGCCTGGGCAATGCAGTGGGAGCATTACAATGCGCCAGCTGTTTTATGGGAGCTGCATAAAGCCGATTTACTAATGCTGGCAGCATCAAAGCCATTCGAAACCATATCGAATGGCCGAAATGTTGAATTTGGTTATGGGTCGGTCATTATACCGGTCTCCTATCAGCGCAAATTGGATCCTGGAGAGCTTGCCGGCAAACTCGATGCTATTGGAAAAAAGTGGGGTGTAACTTTTTATGGCGTCGAAAGCGGACATATTCTTTTAGGATCGGATTTGGGAAGCGGCAATTATTCTCCGCTTACAAAACCGCGGATTGTTATGGTGGCAGGTGAGTCTGTAAGCAGTCGCGAAGCCGGAGAGTTGTGGCATCTTTTCGACCAGCGGTATCAGATCCCGGTTACCATCACCGATATTGCCAATCTGGGACGAATCGACCTAAACCGTTATAATACACTGATTCTGCCTGGCGGCGGACTTCAACGCATTTCTTCTCAAGGGGTACAACAAATCAAGCAATGGCTTGCTGCAGGTGGCACACTTTTGGGTGTTGGCGATGCTGCCGTCTGGATTAATGCTCAGGAGATAGCATCCATTAAATTTAAGCGTACTGTAAACGATTCGGGTGTTGCCGATCTTAAATATGCCGATCGTGCCAATAATGCAGCTATTCACGCTATTGGCGGAGTCATCCTGAAGGCCGAAATGGACATTACACACCCAATGGGTTATGGATATACCAAAACAGATTTGCCGGTATTTAAAACGGGAACCAGGGTGGCAGAAGTTCCTGAGGGCCGGTTTGCTGCCCCGGTTCGCTTCGCATCGCCTGCATTGATGAGCGGCTATGTCTCTCCCGAAAATCGTGACCGGCTCAATGGAGCGCCTTTGGTTACGGTTCATCGCAGCGGAAATGGTCAGATCATTAATATTTATGAGGGACCTAATTTCAGAGGAATCTGGATGGGCACCAACCGACTTGTGGCCAATGCCATCTTTTTTGGCAATCTTATCCGATAGGGTTATTTCCGTTCAGCAGAAGAGAAGCTGTAAGTGATTCCGGTGTATAATCCGGCTGCCCACGGACGATAGTTAATCTCGCTGTTGCGGTTTATGGAGTTGAAATAGTAGTTTAACCTTGGCTCAACTGAAAGCGACAGATGTCTTCCCAGTGGATAGATTATGGCAGTTCCGGCTGTAGCCGAAAAGTTGAGTAATCCAATGTCTTTGGTGCTGCCCACATGGGTTCTACTTTCCGATTGGCCTATGTAGGCATTGTTGCCTACAATCAGGTTCGCATTAAAGCCACCAGTGAGCTCCAAAGAAAAATCTGACTCAATCAGGAGGTAGCGGGCATGCAGTGGTATCTCCAATACATCAAACAGCTGTACAAGATCTGAATAGGCAATCATTGCTACCGATGCGCCAGCGAAGTCGTTCGTCCAAATAAAATCGCTGCCTGCAGGTTGTTGGTTGAGTACGATCGTTCCGGCAACACTGTTTATAGCAGTTTCACCGGGCGAAAGCTGTAGCGGCGAAACATACGAAACACCGGTACGATTCTCGGTTTTCCCATCGAAAAGTGCCGAGGCGAGGTAGCTGCCGCCTCCTCCCTGCTGCTCGTTGATTCTCGAATAGTGCAAGCCGCTGCCTATGCTCCAACGCGACCGGATTTGATATTGCACATCGATTCCTCCGCCCATCGATGGCTGCGGTTCACTATTGCCTGCAGTTAAGGTTCGCGCGTAGGCTGTCGAATAGTTGCTGTTTTGTCCGGTTATTCCGGGCATTAAAAACATTCCAAGTTTCCAAGCCTGGCGTTTTTGCGTTGCCGCGTTGGCCAATAGTTGACGATCATCTGCCTGCTGTGAATATTCAGTTTGGATGAGGATTTCGGGGGAGGGTTGCTCTGCTACGGCCAAAAGCGCAATCTCATTTCGGCTGCAGACCAACGACTCTTTTTTAGGAAGCAATGCCAAAGTGCTCCTAACTGCCAACGAAGCTGGCTCAAGCTTTGCCGGACTGCCGACCGGCGCAGTTGGCAGGGCTGCAGTGGTCAATCTATGGGTTGAATTCTCCGAATCAATTGCCGCATTAAATTGAGGAAGAGTTGGTTCTTCGATGGGAAGGGCTGCAGGAGGCAGATGCCCGGATAATGAATCTGCCGGTATCTCAGCAGACTGCCACAAAAGTGGTGTCGATACTATTGCCAACAGAATGGCGGCTGCTGCTGTTAGCTGAAGAAGGCGCCGGCGCCGTATCTTCCGCTTTTCGGCCAGGCCGGCAGCTATGCCCTGCCATACCTTGTCGGGGGGGACTGGTGCAAAACCGGCAAACTTATCGCGCAATTGTTGATCTGCTATTTCCTCTTTCCTTTGCATGTTTATGTGCGTGGTTGGCTTTTCTGTTTTCCGTATAAATGGGCAATCCTTCGCTGCAAAATATCGCGTGCCCTTGAGAGGTTCGATTTGGAGGTTCCTTCCGAAATTCCAAGCGCGGTTCCAATTTCACGATGACTGTATCCTTCAAGGGCATAAAGGTTAAAAACCGTTCTGTATTGAGGTGGAAGCTCCTGTATGATGCTCAAAAGGTCGGCAGCTGCAAGGTTAGCATGGTCGGTGTTTCCATCATTTTCCGCTTCCATCGGTAGGTGAACATCACGAACCAGCTGCATTTTGTTTTTACGCAATGCCCCCAAACAGGTGTTAACCATTACTCTCCTTATCCATCCTTCCAAAGAACCTTCGAACCGAAAGTCGCGAAGTCGTGAAAATACTGTTATAAAGCCCTCCTGCAGAAAATCCTGAGCCTCGTCAGCATCGGCGGCATATCGCAAACAAACGCCATACATCTTACCCGCAAAGTGCTGATAGAACACTTCCCGGGCCCGGTCATCCCCCGCAAGGCAGGCATCGATTATCTCTCGGCTGTCTTCCACGTAACTGCAAATCTGCTTCCTCAAAAATAGGGATATTTACCGGCTTCAGTCAAGCATCGACTCCCTCACTTCTTCTTAGTTTCTCATAGATGCATTCAGAAGACCCGGGGTTGCGCCAGAAAAATTATTTTCTAATGCGCAACCTGTGGCATCGATTTTGCGTCTTATGTGCATCAATCATTCGTCAATATATTAATTTACAGTATGAAGAAGCTTTTGATTCTGCTGCTTGGCCTGACGTTGCTAAGTTGTAAAAAATCGGATCCCAATCCCGAAATGCCATTTGATCTGCCTCAGAAGTCGGCCCAGTTGATCGAGGCCGACAATCGTTTTGGACTCGATTTGTTCAATCGGATTGTAGCTAAATCCGATCCCAACGACAATGTTATGATTTCACCACTGAGTGTCTCAATGGCCCTGTCGATGGCATACAATGGAGCCAGTGGCGACACGCGCCGGGAGATGGAACAAACGCTTGGTTTTTCGGGCCTCACTCCGGAAGAGGTTAACGCATCGCATAAGGCGCTGCTTTCAGCCCTCGCAAAGGCCGACTCCGATGTGTTATTGCAGGTGGCCAATGCTATCTATCATCATCAGACACTGCAGGTCAAAAACGATTTTATTTCGGTCAACCGCAACGCATATAATGCCGAAATCTCCTCGCTTGACTTCGGTAAGGCTGCTTCGCTCGATATTATCAATAACTGGGTTTCCGAAAAAACAGCCGGTAAAATTCCCTCCATTCTCGATCAGCTCAATCCCGATCTTATGATGGTTATCCTGAATGCGGTCTATTTTAACGGGATCTGGAAGTCGAAATTTGATCAGAACCGCACCCATGAATTGCCTTTTGCTTTTGGAGATGGTAGTCAGCGGAATGTCGAAACCATGCAGCTCGAGAGCAGCATAGCCTATCAGTCTGGCCCTCTTTTTAGTGCGGTTCAGCTTCCCTACGGTAAAGGCCGGTTTGCAATGTCAGTGTTGCTTCCATCGCCTGGAAAAACTACTGCTGACGTGCGTAAGGAGATGAGTCTTGCACGTTGGAATGAATGGATGAAAGGCTTTAAGGAGACATCGAATGTGGTGGTTCAAATGCCACGTTTTAAATTTGCATGGGAACTTCAGCTGAATCAAACCTTAAAGGCTATGGGTATGGCGAAGCCTTTTATACCAAGGGTTGCAAATTTTACCGGTATTTCTGATGGAACTGATCTGTTCATCGACTTTGTTATCCATAAAACCTATGTCGATGTCAACGAGAACGGTACTGAGGCTGCTGCGGTTACTGCCGTTGGTATGAGCACCACCAGCATGCCGGTCGATCAGCCGGTAAAGACCTATTTTATTGCCGACCGTCCCTTTCTGTTTGCCATTACCGAAAAATCAACCGGAACCATTCTCTTCATAGGGGAGATGAACGCTCCATCCTATCAATAGGTTGGTTCATTTACAGCCAATTAGAAGATATCAGCGGTCTTTGTGCAGTGGTGCCACAATAATAGCACCTGTGGAGTATAATCGTGATGTTCGCTAATTATTTTCCCATACTTTGCTCAAACTCCACACGATTCTTAATCGAGCGGCCGAGTGTAAGCTCATCGGTATATTCGAGGTCGTCGCCTACCGAAATGCCACGGGCCAGTGTAGTAATCCTGATACCAAAAGGGTGTAGTTTCCGGTAAATGTAAAAGTTGGTGGTATCGCCTTCCATCGTGGTAGGCAAGGCCAGCACAATCTCCTGAATCTCTCCGGAGGCCACCCTGCTGATCAGCGATTCAATTTCGAGGTGTGAAGGTGCAATCCCCTCCATGGGTGAAATAATACCCCCGAGAACATGGTACTTGCCATCGAACTGATGGGTGTTTTCGATTGAAATTACGTCGCGAATGTTTTCTACTACACATACCACGGTAGAATTTCGCGAAGGATTGGCACAGATTTGGCAGATTTCGGTGTCGGAGATGTTGTGACAAATACCACAGTGAATAACTTCATTGCGCAAGCGGATGAGACTTTCCCCAAGACGGGTAACCTCNNTCTCCCTGCACAATGCCATGGCTTTCGGGTTGGGATATGAAGTGCAAATTTGTTGCCATTCGGTTATGAATGTTCAATTTCGTCGGTTTTCTGCTTGTTGTGTCTGAAGCGCAGCAGCGAATAGACTCCAATGGCAGCAATGGTGAGTACCGTTATCTCACCCATGGTATCCAACCCTCTGAAATCGACCAGAATTACATTTACTACATTTCGGCCATGGGCTTCTGTATAGCTGTTTTCCAGAAAATAGCTGCTAATGGATCCATCAGAAGGTAAAGAAAGCACCAACATCACGATGAGGGTAAGAAGTCCGCCTGCCGCCAACGACAGTACACCGTCGCGGAGCAACACCCTGCGGGGCGACAGATTGGCCATTCGGGGCACGTTGTAAACAATAAGTACCAACAATATTACGGAGAGGGTTTCGATCGAGAACTGGGTAAAGGCTAGATCGGGAGCGCTAAAATATGAAAAGAGCAAAGCGGTACCATAACCTACAACCCCCAGCGAGGCAATTGCACTCAGTACAGTTTTAGAGAGGATTGCTCCAATAGTGGCAAGTATCATTACTGCAACGGTTAATGCTTCGTAAAAGTAGATTCCTTCAAAACTGGGAGATAAACTTCCCGGTAACCCTTTCCTAATCATGGTATAGATAACAAGCAACATAAATGTTGTGAGTATCCAGTAGAAATAGTTGCGCAGGTATCCGTTTTGAAAAAATCGGGTTTGCTTTGCCGAAAAGGTAACCAACCCCTGCATCATCAGTTTGTATCCTTCTTCAGGGCCAAACCGGGAAATTGCGTTGAAGAAAGGAAGTTGCCGACGAATAAGTCGGGTTGTATTGTAAACGGCAATGCCACCGATGAGGGTAAGTCCGCTCAACATCAGCATAGGAGTTAACCCATGCCAGAGTGAGAGCTTGATCCCATCGGTCAATGATACGGCCTGTACTGCAGGTCCCACAAGATTTAGAGAGGCAAGCAGCGGGAATATACCCAAAACCAAACCAATAACTCCCAGCAATACTGGCCCTAGCCATAAGGCAAGAGGTGCATGGTGCGGGTGTTTAGGGGTTTCGGTAAACGATCCGAAGAATGGTTTAAATCCCACCATTATTGCGGTGGCTACCAGAAACATATTGGTAATTACTGCGGCAGCGGTAAGCAATGCCGGATGCAATGCTGTATGGAGCGTGGCTTCATAGATAATCTCCTTTGCAACAAATCCAAGAAAAGGGGGAATACCCGAATAGGAGAGTGCTGCCAGCACTGCTGCCACAAAGATGAATGGAAGATATTTGCGGAGACCACCCAGTTTGTATATGTCGCGGGTGCCTGTTTCATGATCAATGGCACCAGCTACAAGGAAAAGCGCTCCTTTGTACAAAGCATGAACCACCAGGAAAGTCATGGCTGCGGTAATGGCATATTTACCTCCTAACCCAATCAGAAACACCATAATTCCAAGCGCGCTGACGGTGGTGTAGGCCAAAATCCGTTTTAAATCGCTCTGTCCTACTGCCATAAAGGCACCCATCAGCATGGTGATGCCTCCGAAGGTTGTAAGCAGAGTATGCCAGATTTCGGGGCCTGAGAGCAGTGGATTAAACCTGGCAAGCAGAAATACTCCGGCTTTTACCATGGTTGCCGAGTGGAGATAGGCGCTCACCGGAGTGGGTGCCTCCATGGCATTGGGAAGCCAGAAGTGAAACGGGAACTGGGCCGATTTGGTAAAAGCTCCGGCCAGAACAAGCAGCAAAATCGGCACATAGAGACTATGGTTGGTAATAATGCCCGGCTGCGCAATGAGTTCTGAAATGGAATAAGTGCCTCCAATGTTGCCAATAAGAATGAGTCCGGCCATCAGAGCAAGTCCGCCGCCTCCGGTAACTATGAGTGCCTGGAGCGATGCATAGCGCGACCGTTCAGATTCGTGGTTGAATCCAATCAGCAGATAGGAGCTGATACTGGTAAGTTCCCAGAATATAAAGAGTGCCAAAATATTGTCTGAGAGTACTACCCCCAACATCGAGGTCATAAAAAAGAGCAGATACCCATAAAAGCGTCCCTGCTTAGGGTGTCCATGCAGATACCCCGAGGCATAGTAGAGAATAATAGCTCCAATACCGCTCACAATCAATCCAAAAGTGAGGCTCAGTCCGTCGATCAAAAATCCGAGGTTGATGTCGAGTGCCGGAAACCAGCGATAGGTAAGTTGTATGGCTTCCCCTGATGAAACTCTGCCCATAAAACCTGCAAGGAAAACAAAAAACACGATAGGATACAGGGCAAGCAATATGCCGGCCGCCTTGTGAAAATATCGGTTTACAAATGGAGCGGCAATAGCAGCCAGAAATCCAACTATAAGTAAAGTAAGCATGATGGTTTCTCCTTACGTTTTGGGTTTTGTGTCGGGGTCAATGGCTTCTTTTTGGCCAAAGGGTTTAAAACTTTGCTTGACGGGGTCGTATTGGCCGTTTAAAGCATCATGGCCAAATTTTTCCCAAATAGGGAGCTTCATAATATAGGCGGCCTTGGCCAGCAACTGAGCCCCTATCGGTACGGTGAGTATTAGAAATATCAAAATTCCAAACACCTGCATGGCAATGCTGAAAGTAAAAAAGTGGAGCACGGCGCCAATCAGCATGAAGGCAACGCCAAAGGTTCCGCCAATGGTACTGGCCGACATCCGCAGGTAAACATCGGGCATCTTTAGAAGTCCGATGGCTGCGATCAGGATGCCCAGAGCACCTGCCGACAGAAAAAATATAACCAATATCTCTTTCATGGTAGTCCGGTTTTAGCGTTCATCAAATTTGTCTCCTTTGCTTTCGCCCTTAACGTAATAGTAAGTGAAGGCAACCGTTCCGAGGAAGGCTATGAGTGCAAGGATTAACGAAATTTCGACAAAGACTTCCTTGTCGTGCAGAATGGCGTAGGCCGATAGTGTGCCAATGCTGACAATCATCAGCAGATCAAGGGCGATTACTTTGTCCATCAATCGCGGACCTTTAAATACCCTGATAGAGATGAGCAGCATCGAAATGCTCATCATGGGCAAAATAACATATTGTATAGCGTTGTGCAGCATCATCTTAGTACCTCCAGTAATTTTTTCTCCAGTCCGTTTTTTATCTCTGCAATGTTTTTCTCCGGATCGTTGTCGAGATATACGTTGTACACGTACAGAATGCTCCGGTCGTCAGACAGGGCAATGCTCGTAGTTCCGGGCGTGAGGGTAATGGCACTGGCCAGCAATGTGATCTCAAGATCGGTTTTTGCATCCAGAGGCAGCGCAATAATTCCAGGCCGCATATTGTGATTGGGCGTTACAATGTCGTAAGCAATCAGGATACTTCCTTTTATAATCTCCTTAATAAAAAGCCAGAGAAACGGAATTAAGCGGGGGGCGAAGTGGATATAGTTGATCTCTTCGCGCTGCTTGCGGTTCAGAAACCAAATAACTATCCAGCCGATGGTTAGTCCGAACACCAGATTGATGAAAGTAAAACTTTCGGTGAGGGCCAGCCAGATAAAGGCGAGAAACAGGTTTTGCAGCAAATACTTCATGGTAGCAATTTTTCGGGTTTACCGTGCAGATCGAAATAATAGTATGGTTGAAAAACGGCGCATAATTCAATTTTTAAGACTATCGGACGTTACCGAGTACGGCATTAATGTATACTTCAGGGTTTAAAAGTTCACTGGCGGCTTGCTCTGCCAGCAGAAACATGGGCTGTGGGTAAAACCCTATGGTCAATGTAATTATTGCGAGGAAAATTACCGGCAGTGTCATGTAGATATTGCGTTTCGAAAACAGCCCCGGCACCAGCTGTTCTTCCGGTATTTTTCCGGGATGATTTTTCCAGAAGGCCTCATTCCAGATTTTGGTCATAGAGTAGAGTGTAAGCAAACCTACCAGCAATGCAACGAATACAAAAAAGTATTGATCGATGTCGAGGGCAGCTTTAACGACGAAGAACTTCGACCAGAATCCCGATAAAGGAGGTATTCCGGCGAGCGAAAGGGCAGGAATCAGAAACAGAACCGCCAGAAATGGGTAGCTGTTCACCAAAGCACCCACCTGTTTGATGTCGTAGCTTCCGCCAACCCGTTTTACAAGTCCACTAATCAGAAAGAGATTGGCTTTTACTATAATATGGTGCATTATATAGAACACGGCACCTGCAATGGCCAGCGGGGTGAAGAGGGCCAATCCGAAGATCATGTAGCCAATCTGACTGATGATGTGAAAGGAGAGAATTCGTCGCATATCGTATTGCGAGGCTGCACCCAAAACCCCCACAAACATGGTAAAGCCCGAAATCCATAATATAATGGTATGGGTATGTGCGATGTCTCCGGTGAAAATCAGCGTAAATACACGCATCAGAGAATAAACACCCACTTTGGTGAGCATGCCTGCAAAGATGGCTGAAATGCTAATGGGTGGTGTATGGTAGGAGGAAGGCAGCCAGAAAAAGAGCGGGAATATGGCAGCTTTAATTCCAAAGCTCAGCAGAAAGAAGAGGGAAATTAGGGTAACTACCGCCTGGTTGTCGACCTCTCTTACTTTCAATGCAAGGTCGGCCATGTTAAGGGTTCCGGTTAGCCCGTATAAAAATCCGATGCCTATCAGAAAAAATGCCGAGGAAATCAGATTAATGGTAACATACTTAAAGGTTCCTTCAATCTGAAGTTTGGTTCCGTCGAGCGATAACAGCACAAAGGATGATATAAGCATCACCTCGAACCACACATACATATTGAAGAGATCGCCGGTTAAAAAGGCACCGTTAATACCCATGAACATGATATTGAGCATAGGATAGTAAACAAACTGGCGTCTTTTCGGCACCATATCGCCATTTTTACGCCGTGTTTTCATCGACGAAATAGAGTAGAGCCCGGTAGCAAAAGCCATAATTCCTGTAATTACCACCATTATGGCACCCAATGTGTCGGCAACGATGCTTATGCCAAAGGGCGCTTTCCAGCTACCAATCTGGGAAACCTGAATGCCATTTGCCGAAACGCGGTAAAGCAGAAGAATACTTAAAAGCATCAAAACAACCGACCCCGCCAGATTGGCAAGTTCCTGGATTTTGGGTTTTCTCCATAGCGCAAGGGTTATCAATCCGAGGGCCAGGGGCAGGAGTATCGGCGAGACTATAAGTGCATGCATAATTGGG
>DIUI01000077.1:0-22972 GCA_002428215.1 Prolixibacteraceae bacterium UBA6162 | reverse complement strand
AAATTAACGGCGTGCGACAAAAACAGCAAGCCAATAATCAGCTTGATGATACTTCGCCGCAGTATCATAAAAAGGGCTGCCGAAAAGAGCACACCTATGAGAATGGCCATCAAAAACTCCATGGTTTATTCTTTAAGCTTAAGGGTAAATATAATGCTCGACGAAATGCCCAATACTACCAGATAGACACCTATGTCGAATAGAAGGGGCGTGCTTAGTGGTCCAATTACCGGAAATTCATAGCTTCCCCACAAACCCGTGAAGGCTGGTTTTCCGAACAACAGCGACAAAAGACCACTTGAAAGAGAAAGACTCAGTCCGGTAATCATAAAAAGTGAGGGACTTCGTGGAAAGACCTTGCGCGCCTGAGCCACTCCGTGTGAGAGGGTGTATAGCGCAAAAGCCATCGATGCTACCAGGCCCCCAACAAATCCGCCTCCCGGTTCCTGATGGCCCCTGAAAAGCATAAATACCGAAAAGACCAGCAACAGTGGCAGCAAAAGGTCGGTAGTTGTGCGAAGAACTATTGACTTCATACCAAAAATTGTTTACAATAAGGTGGCTAAACATGCCCCGAAAAACCCTCCAATTAAGGCGGTAAACGGCACATAAGTTTCTTGTACAGGCAATATCTATAGCCGTGTAGCCGCCCCGAAATTAGAAAAAACGGCCATAATTCACCATATCGGTTTGGGAATAAACCGCTGCAAATTCCAATTTGTTCAAAAAAATGTTGATTTTATTCTGCCCTGCTGCCCAACAGGATCGTTTGATCGCGGTTGGGACCCACCGAAGTGATAGTGATTGGAATGCCGGTTTCATCCTCAATAAAACGGATGTAATTGGTAAGTTCGGCAGGAAAATCTTCAGCACTGCGCACCGCAGTCAGGTTGGTTTGCCAACCCGGAAGATCCACATATATAGGCACTACTTTATCATTCAATTCGAACGGGAACGATTCGAACACTTCACCTTCAATCTGGTAGCCTACGCATACCCTGATGTTGTCGAAACCATCGAGTACATCTGCCTTCATCATAATTAGTTCGGTAACCCCGTTGAGCATAATGGCGTACTTCAGGGCGACCAGATCCAGCCAGCCGCAACGGCGAGGCCTTCCTGTGGTTGATCCGAATTCATTGCCGGCTTTTCGGAGGGCATCTCCTGTGGAGTCACTAAGTTCTGTCGGGAAAGGTCCGGAACCTACCCGGGTGCAATAGGCCTTGAATATACCAAGCACCTTGCCGATTCTTGAAGGCGCCAGTCCTAATCCGGTACAAGCACCTGCGCAGATAGTATTCGAGGAGGTTACATAGGGGTACGATCCAAAGTCGATGTCGAGTAAGGTGCCCTGCGCACCTTCGGCCAAAACGGAGCGGCCATCGAGCAGCAGTTGGTTCAGCAGATGCTCTGTGTCTGTAATCATGAAGCTTTTCACAACTTCGATTCCTTCGAACCAATCGCGTTCGCATTGTTCGAACTCTGCTTCATACTCGTAATGGTAATATTGTTCGAGCAGACTTTTGTGGCCCTCGATTCGAAGGGTATATTTCTCCTCAAAGTCGCTCAGGATATCACCAACTCTGAGTCCTTCGCGACCTATTTTGTCGCGGTAGGTTGGACCAATTCCTTTTAAGGTAGAGCCAATTTTGGTGGCTCCTTTTGCCGCTTCCGAGGCCGCATCGAGCAACCGGTGGGTCGGCAGAATGAGATGCGCTTTTTTAGAGATGTAGAGATTTTTTGATATATCAAAACCTTTGGCTGCCAGGCCGTCGATCTCTTTTTTGAAGACGATAGGGTCGATTACGACCCCGTTGCCAATAATGTTGATTTTATTGTCGCGAAAAATGCCTGATGGGATGGTGTGCAGTACATGTTTTACGTTGTTAAATTCGAGGGTGTGACCAGCATTGGGCCCTCCCTGAAAACGTGCAATTACATCGTATCCGGGGGTAAGAACATCCACTACCTTGCCTTTTCCTTCGTCGCCCCATTGGAGCCCAAGCAACACATCTGCCTTCATCTTTATGTTGTTTATAGGTCGAAATGATCCATTTACATGTACTCTTTTTTTACACAAGCCTGAATTGCTCCTGCTTTCGCAGGTTCCGTCTGTCTAAAACTCCGGTAAATGAATGTGGTAAAAGTATAAAATAATTCAAGTGCTGTCTAAAAAAAGTTAGGGGGAAGCGCTAATTTGGATTGATGTTAAGTAAGCTCAAAAGAGTTGTTATGGCTTATGATTGTTCGCTTGAGGGCGCTTCTTCTGAATCGGAATCGTTGCGGCTCCGTCCATAAATGTATAAGGTGTGATGCGATAGCTGAAAGTTGTTTTTACGACAGGCATCTTCGATAATTTCCCGAATCCGGGGGTCGTAAAATTCTACCACATCGCCGGTACGGGTATCGATTAAATGATCGTGTTGCTGCTTCATCGCAAACGACTTCTCGAACTGAGCAATGTTTTTGCCAAACTGGTGACGCACCAAAAGCTTGCATCCCAGCAGCAAATCGATGGTGTTATAGAGGGTGGCCCGGCTAACCCGATAATTTTTATTCTTCATGGAGATGTAGAGCGACTCTACATCAAAATGCCCGTCTTTAGAGAAGATCTCATCGATGATGGCAAACCGTTCAGGAGTTTTACGGTGTCCTTTTGCCTCGAGAAACTCCGTAAAAATGGTTTTAATCGCCTCCAGACTTTTTGGGTTATCCATATTTAAACCAATTTAAAATAGTCATCCAAAAATAGTCAATTTTTTGAAACTCGAATGGACCTATTTTTAGACCGCCTTTCTCTCCGAAAGTCCTATTTTATTGATGGTTTTAGGTATTCTGTGCGCGAGACCTTAAGCTCGCCACAAATGTGGTGTTGTCCGAAAGTGGTGCGATGAATGGTTTTGAAGTCTGAAACTTACGGAAATACTCACCTGGGAGCACCCATTAGTCGTAAAGATTCTCTACCCGTGCAGCTTTTTCAATACCTTTAATCTTATTCAATTGGTGGATAAGCTGCTGCAGGTCTTCGGTATTGTGGATGTAAAGAAAAAGATCGCCCTCGAAAATTCCATCGTGGGTATCGAATTTTACCGTGCGCATATTAATGTTGTGCAGCTTCGAAATAATATTGGTGACTTCGCTTACAATTCCTAAACGGTCGAATCCCGACAGCGATATTCGGGTTAAATAGGAGAGCTTCTTAAATTTGGTCCACTCGGCGGTAATGATGTTCTCGCCCTGACTGGCCAGTAACTTTTCGGCTATATGGCAGTCGCGCTTGTGGATAATCACCTGATCGCCTGCACTAATGTAGCCTATTACATCGTCGCCCGGAATAGGATTGCAACATTTTGCCAGGGTATAGTCAATTGCATCCGGATTTTCCCTTAAGATGAAAGGTTTTCGCTTGTCGATGTTTTTCAGGGGCTCAGCCTCTGAATCGGCCTCCAGTTTCTCTTTTCGTTTGAATGTAATATCCCAGTATTTGACAAATTTGTTTTTCGATTTTTTCTTCAAAATCTGCTCCAGCTCATTGAGCTGTATGATACCCATCCCTACTTGCGAGAAAAGCTGCTCTTTGTTGTTGAGATTGTAATGTCCTACTATCTTTTTTATGGTATTGGCTACCATTGGTCCCCCTAAATCGCGGATGGCATTTTCTACCATCTCCTTGCCCATTTCCAAATGTTGGTGGTTCTGCTGCTTGAGGGCATCTTTGATTTTGGTTTTTGCTTTTGCCGTAGTAACCACGGTTAGCCATACAGGCTGCGGGGTTTGGTTCTCGGCGGTAAGTATCTCCACCTGGTCGCCGTTTTGCAGTATATGGCTTGGAGGCACCAGTTTGGCATTCACTTTGGCTCCAATGCATTTGTTGCCCAAATCGCTGTGGATTTCGTAAGCAACATCTACCACCGTAGAGTTGGTGGGTAGCTTTATCAATCTCCCTTTTGGTGTAAATACTACAATCTCGGAGGCGAACAGGTTCATCTTAAACTCGTCGAGGAACTCAAAAGCATCGTGCTCCGAATTGGCGAGGTGATCTCTGATGCGCTCAATCCATCGGTCGAGCTCGTTTTCAGACGAAATGCCCCCTTTGTATTTATAGTGCGCAGCAAAACCGTATTCGGCCACCCTGTCCATTCTTTCGGTGCGGATTTGCACCTCAACCCATTTTCCCTGCGGCCCCATAACGGTTACATGCAGCGATTCGTATCCGTTGGCCCGCGGCATGGTAATCCAGTCGCGTATGCGGTCGGGTTTCGGAGGGTAGATGTCGGTAACAAGCGACAATACCTCGAAACACTGGCGTTTTTCCGATACCGCCGACTTTGCTTTCAGGATAATACGTATGGCCAGTAAATCATAGATCTCGTCGAGGGTTACCCCCTTGCTGTGCATCTTTTCCCAAATCGAATACATCGACTTAAGCCGGTGGGTTACCGTACACTCTATCCCTTCGTCGGCCAGCCGCTCCCGAATGGGTTTGATGAACTGGTTTACAAGATAGTTGCGCTTTCCCTCCTGATCGTGCAGCTGATAGAAGAGATTCCGGTACTCCTCGGGATGTTTAAACCTGAAACTCAGCTCTTCAAGCTCGTTTTTTATGGTATAAAGTCCCAGACGATGCGCCAGAGGAGCATACAGATAGAGGGTTTCTGAAGAGATCTTAAGTTGCTTGTAGGGCGGGAGCGACTCGAGGGTTCGCATATTGTGTAACCGATCAGCAATCTTTATCAGAATAACACGCACATCGTCAGAGAGAGTCATCAACATCTTCCGCAGGGTAAGTGCCTGCCGGGAGTCCATCTCCCCCGAAAGTTTGGTCAGTCCATCCACTATGCGGGCCACCTGCTCTCCAAACATATTTTTGATGTCGGTAACCGTATATTCGGTATCTTCTACCACATCGTGCAAAATGGCCGCAATTACCGAGGTGGCTCCAAGTCCGAGGTCACGGGCAACAATGGCGGCCACCAGCAATGGATGCACTATGTAGGGTTCTCCCGATTTGCGACGCAGACCTACATGTGCCGAATTGGCAAAGTCAAATGCCTTCTGCACTTTTGCCATCCGCTCACCATCGAAACGCTTGGCCACTTCCCGCACCAAATCGTCGTAGCAATCGTTGATCTGCCGTATTTCTGCCTTGGTAAATTGTGCCATCTATCTAATGCGCATTGAACGATATTCAGGCCAGTATGTAAGTTTGAGTGGTGTTGCTATCGCTCAACTGCCTTATTTCTTAGGGTTTATGCTGCGCAACGGGACCGATTTCAGCCATCAAATCGTAGAACAAATTTGTAAAAAAATTCCATGAAAACCGCCTCTTTCCCAGCTTAACATGTTCTTCGAAGTCAGATTTCCGGTTGTGGGTGTAAAAGTCTGCAATGCAGTCGGCAATTTCACGGGAATCCGGACTGCACACATAACCCCCCTTGCCATGATCAACGATCTCCGACAATCCGCCTACGCGGGTTACCAACATCGGTTTATCGAAGTGATACGCTACCTGGGTTACCCCGCTTTGGGTGGCGCTTTTATAGGGTTGAACAACCATATCTGCTGCCGAGAAATAGTTTTCCACCTCCTGATCGGGGATATAGTGGTCGGCAAAATATACCTTGTCTGCAATGCCCAGTTGTTCTACCTGACGACGATAACCTGCCTCGTTCGAGTAAAACTCTCCGGCTACCAGAAGTTTTAGTCCCATCTTTGCAAGGCGGGGGTCGGCCAATGCCTCCAACAACAGATCGAGCCCTTTGTAGTCGCGAATGAGTCCGAAAAAGAGAAGATATCTGCTTTCGGTTTCCAATCCCAGTTTATTGAGGGCCATCTTGCGGGGCAGAATTTTTCCGTAATGGTCGTAAATGGGGTGCGGACCCCACCTCCGGGGCTTCTTTGGTTCGAACCTGTTTAAGTCGGTAAGAACGCTCTCCGACATAGCCACCAATCCATTCACTGATTTCAGAAAATACCGGGTAAGCATCCGGTCACCGGGCTTCTTTTCGTGGGGTATTATATTGTCGGTGAGGGCAATTAGGGTTGAATGTCGGTTGCGTCGAATCATCCGGCCAATGGTGCCCAGTGCCGGTCCCATAAACGGAATCCAGAACCTTATAATTACCAGGTCGGGTCTCTCTTTGCCAATACGGTTACCGGTAGTAAGCCAGCTAATTGGATTGATACTGTTAATGGTACGGCGGGTTTCGATCTCGTGTGGTTTTGGATCGCCGGAGAATTGACTTTTACCCGGAAACAGCCATCCGGGGTATTGCAACGAAAATGATTCGAGCGTTACTTCATGCCCTTCGTCCAGAAAGGCCTGCGCCAAACGGTCGTTTAGCGCTGCAATGCCTCCCCTGAATGGGTGTGCCGGTCCAACAATTACTATCTTCATGTTTTGGGCTGTGTTGATTTCTGAAGAATTTGCACCACATACCGATCAATGGGAAAGGTGAACGAATCGACAGTGAGTTGGTCTATGGCTTCCCAACGAAACGATTGGTTGCCATTTTGGTCGTGTCGAAAGTCGTAGGGCTTTTCCGAAATTTTGAACTTTGGAGGTGTGGCCAGTCGTGCTGTATAGTATATGCTGATAAGCTGATGATTTGGATAAAAAAGTGCCGGCTGGTAAAATCCGGTGGTGTAGTAATGCGCTATTTGAGTAATCTCCTGGCCGTTGCACTCTTCCTGAATTTCGCGTACCAGACACTGCTCAGGTCCTTCTCCGAATTCAAGACCCCCTCCGGGAAATTTAGTCATACGCTGGTCGAGTTGAAACTCATCAGTTACCAGCACCCGGTTGTTTTCGTCCAGTAAAAGTGCATACACACGAATAATGCAAGATCCTGAAGGTTGTGTCATAGGTTGTTCTGTTCTATGAGTGGAATCACCGTGTCGAGTTGGTTGATGTTCACCCAATGAATTGATGTATCGCGTTTGTACCAGGTAAGCTGCTTGCGGGCATATCTGCGCGTGTTTCCCTTTATACGTTCAATCGCCTCCTCCCGGCTCCATTTACCATCGAAATGATCGAACCATTCGCGGTATCCCACCGTTAACATCGCATTTTGATGCCGAAATGGGTAGAGAAGGCGCGCCTCCTCTTCGAGTCCGGCATCGACCATTTGATCTACCCGTTGGTTGATCCGCTGGTATATAACCTCACGGGGAGCATTCAGTCCGATACGCAGCATACGAAAGGGCCGTTCTTTCCGGGGTGAAGTGCGGAGCGATGAGTAGGGTACACCTGTGGTATGAATGATTTCGAGGGCATGCAGAAGCCTTTTGTGATTTTTTAGATCTACTTCGCTGTAATAATCGGGATCGAGACGTTGCAGCTCCCTGCGCAAATGGTCTATTCCCAGCTTATTAAGGCTATCGGTAAGTGATTCACGTAGTGCCGGGTCTATGGCAGGTAAATCGTCGATGCCAAAACAGAGTGCGTCGGCGTAGAGCATCGATCCTCCGCTCAGCACGGCCAGCGGTCGGCGGGTAAATATCTCCCCGAGCACCCCGAGCGCTTCCTGTTCAAAGCGGCTGGCGCTGTAATAGTCGAAAATGGAGTGGCTACCCACAAAGTGGTGCTTTACCTTCGCCAGCTCATTGGGTGTTGGGGCAGCCGTGCCTATCTGCATCTCCCGGAATATCTGACGGGAATCGGCCGAAACGATCTCGGTGTCGAAGTGTTCGGCAATTCGCAGACTTAGCGCCGATTTTCCGATGGCCGTGGGACCTAGTATAATAACCAGTAGTGGCAACATAGTTTCCTGATGATGTGCAAAATTAGCATAAATTCGGCGGGAGTCGGGCAAAAAAAAACTGTTCATCGGATGTCCGATGAACAGTTTCTATTTCCAATCCTGATCAGAACTATGGGATAAGTTCCTCGTTGTTTCCGAAAATTTCGTAGTAGTCGTCTGCCACGCCATAATCGGAACTTGTTTCCACCTTTGCGGGTTGTTTGATGCGCAGCAAATCAATTTCGCCAACAACATCATGGGAAGAGTTTCTTCCATTTACCCTGACCCGGGGTTCTTTGAGTGTCTTTTCCATACAATATTTCAGTTAATTCCTATTCGTTGTAATATCCTACACCTGCAATATCTCAGGGAGTATAGAGAGCATCATGTTTCCCTACTGCGGGAGCACGCTATCCTAGCAGAATCTTTTGACCAGACAATTCAGTATTTCGTCAAATGTATTCGGCTAATGGTAATCCTAATTTTCATCGGTTGGTTCAGCAGTTCAAAGTTATAAATGATATCATCCGGTGTACCCGCAAAGATTTCTCTTAAAGGTCTTCCCTTCTTTTTATAGTCGTAATGTTTCAATCAGACTTCGTTAACAAATATGTTGCATATAATTGATTTACAGTATTTATAGCGATGTTTGTATAGTGGGTATTTGCTCCTCCGTGGATCTAAATCCGGTGGGTTTAAAAAATGTTAAAAGATGTTTCATCAGGAAATTTATCGAACAATCGTTTCGGCTGTTCGGGAGTTTTTCTGGTGGTTTTACGGCAATCCTCTCTAATTATTGGGTAGTTTTGAGATGCTCCAGCTTTTGCAGGTTTGTTTGCCGGTAGTTACTTTGGAGAAGTGTTTTACATTATCCTGAGTTCTTTAAACCACGGCTTGGTAGGAGATTGGCTATTCCCTTTTGCCGGGGAGGCTGAAAGATCTGACTTCCCATTTACTGGCAGGAGCAATAAATTATATGATACGCCGCAAGAATGACCGCCTACTGTAATATCCTGCCGATATAGCTACTAATAGTGCGGCGTAAATTGTCGCCCTTTATTTATATAAATACGATGCGCATTGTAACCTTTTTTGCCGAAAACCTGCGAATTTCGCTCACTTCCATCCGGTCGAATCTCTTGCGAACTACGCTTACTGTATTAATCATTGCCGTGGGTATCACTGCTCTGGTGGGGATTTTAACGGCCATCGATTCTATTAAACGCAGCATTACCAAGGAGTTTACCTTCATGGGCGCCAATACATTTACCATTACCAGCCGGGGTATGCGGGTACAGGTAGGCAATCAGCAATACCGGTCGCGCAACTATACTTACATCTCTTACCATCAGGCTCAAGAGTTTAAGGAGCGCTTCGATTTTCCGGCAAAGGTCTCAGTTTCGGTGTATGGCACGGGCAATGCCACCCTTAAACGGGGATCTGAAGTTACCAATCCGAATGTTACTGTCCGGGGTGTCGACGAGGAATACCTCTATACTGCCGGATTTGAAATCGAAAATGGGCGCAATTTCAGTCCCGATGAGGCGCTAACTGCCCGTAATGTGGTGTTGATTGGTCGCGATGTGGTTCGGCTTCTCTTTCCGGGAGGCGAAAGTCCGCTCGAGAAGGAGATCACCATTGGGAGTGGCCGCTATCGGGTAATTGGCGTTTTGAAATCGAAAGGTGGTGGGTTTGGCCGCGGTGGCGACCTGGTGGCGTTTGTGCCTTATACCAATGCGAGAATATATTTTTCACGGCCGCGCATGAATTTCGATGTACAGGTGCGACCCGACCATACCGAACTGCTTGAGGCCGGGGTCGGACAGGCTGAATCGGTTTTTCGTATAGTGCGCAATCTCTCGCCGGTCGACGAGTCCGACTTCAACATCGAGAAGAGCGATAACATTGCCAACATACTGCTCAGCAACATTCGCTACATTACTTTGGTGGCTACCATCATTGGCATTATCACCCTCTTTGGGGCTGCCATTGGTTTGATGAACATTATGCTGGTGTCGGTAACCGAGCGTACCCGGGAGATTGGTATCCGGAAGGCCATCGGAGCTCAGGCTTCCACCATCAAGCAACAGTTTCTGATGGAGGCCATCGTAATTGGTCAGGTAGGCGGACTGGTGGGTATCGTTTTGGGGATAGCTATGGGCAACGGAGTCTCGATGCTGATAGGGAGTACTTTTATAATTCCGTGGGTTTGGATAATAACGGGCGTTGTACTCTGTTTTCTGGTCGGCATTTTCTCCGGTTATTACCCGGCAGTTAAAGCAGCGAGGCTCGACCCAATCGAAGCTCTACGCTATGAATAAAAAAAGGGGCCACTCTGAGCCCCTTAATTATGTTGTATACAGTCTGAATTACTTCACACTGTTCATATATTCAATCAGTTCTACAACTTTGGTAGAGTAGCCCCACTCATTGTCGTACCATGAAACCACTTTCACGAAGTTATCGTTAAGTCCGATACCTGCACCGGCATCGAAGATTGATGTCCGTGAATCTCCGAGGAAGTCGTTCGATACCACTGCATCTTCGGTATAACCGAGAACTCCTTTGAGTTCGCCTTCAGAAGCTTTTTTCATGGCTGCGCAGATGGCTTGGTAGCTACCGGGTTTTTCGAGGCGGCAGGTAAGGTCAACCACTGAAACGTTGGCGGTAGGTACACGGAAGGCCATACCGGTAAGTTTGCCGTTAAGGGCAGGGATTACTTTACCAACAGCTTTGGCTGCTCCAGTAGAAGAGGGGATAATATTTTGTCCGGCTCCACGGCCACCACGCCAATCCTTTTTCGAAGGACCGTCGACGGTTTTCTGGGTAGCGGTAGTAGCGTGAACGGTAGTCATAAGACCTTCAACAATTCCGAAGTTATCGTTCAATACTTTTACAATGGGCGCCAGACAGTTGGTGGTACATGAAGCGTTCGATACAAAGTCCATATCGTTTTTGTACGAGGTGTGGTTAACACCCATAACGAACATTGGGGTATCGTCTTTTGAGGGGGCGGTCATAACCACTTTTTTGGCACCAGCGTCGAGGTGAGCTTGTGTTTTTGCTTTGTCGAGGAAGAGACCGGTAGCTTCAACTACGTATTCTGCACCTACTTCGTTCCATTTCAGGTCGGCAGGATTCATCACCTGGGTAACGCGGATCTTTTTTCCGTTCACCACCAGACATCCGTCTTCCACCTCAACGGTACCATTAAACAGACCGTGTGTAGAGTCGTATTTCAGCATATACGCAATATAGTCAACATCAAGCAGGTCGTTAATACCTACCACTTCGATGTTCTCTTTTGCAACGGCAACGCGGAAAACCAAACGGCCGATACGTCCGAATCCGTTGATTCCAATTTTAATTTTCGACATAGTTGAAATTTTTAAAGATGATTTATACAGTAGATAATACTTTTCGTAATGCAAAGAAAGCACATATTATTAAATGTGTCAATATCAACGGTATGCTTTTGGGCAATGTTAAGCGAAACTGAACACCTCCGCCAGCTGGCGGACAGATTACCTTCGCTGGGGCGAATTTAAAATTTCCCGCTATCGCGGGACAGGCTGTGCCTTGTTTATTTCTGCCGCCTCACGGGCTGATTACTCCACCAGTTGGCGAGCTATTATTGTCAAACTGTTCACTGCATTACTGTTCACTGATAACTTCCGCCGGTAGGCGGACTATTTTGTTCAACCCCGTTGGGGTTGGCGGATTAATCAATTTTTGCGGGTGAATGNNAGGTTCCCTGCGACAAGTTGCCTTCGACTTCGCTCAGTCAACATGAATTGACTGGGTTGCCTGAGCGGAGCCGAAGGCAACCTAATTGGGTTGCGTTGACTTCAACAAGCTCCCGCTGGCGCGGATTTAGCTACGCTGATTTACAATTGCAATCTCCCGCGATCGCGGGACAGGCTGTGCAGGGACCTCTTCCGCCGGTAGGCGGACAATTTTGTTCAACCCCGTTGGGGTTGTGGACGGAACGGGACGCCTCTTACCCCGGATAGCAATCCGGGGCTATTATTGTTCAACCCCGTTGGGGTTGTTATTTTTCGCAATCCTGAAGGGATTGAATAATAATAGTCCGCCAACTGGCGGACGGAAATGCAGGGTAAAAACATCATCATCATAACCACAACCCTGAAGGGGTTGAATAGGGAGAATATATTGATTGCATTCGCCCCTTCGAAGTTTGCCCAGAACAAGAACCACTGGCTCATAGTTGCCCGATGGTAATATTAAAAGAATGTTGAACTAAACGGTCAATGCTATTTAGGGAAGTACAAAGTACATTTTCCTTTTTTCTTTTATCTTTTGTCTTTCGTCTTTCGTCTTGTCCCCCTGTTATTAACACCCCCAATATCAGCTTATAGTTCGCGATTGCGTCTTTATCAATAACTTTTTTTCACATTGCCCTATAATTTTACTGCCATACAAGTGTGCGTTTTAAAAAAACCGTATATTTGGCTGTTGATTCCGTAAGAAGCGGAGTCCCATTTTAGTAATGCAGGCAGATCATCTGTCGGTATTTTGAAACGCTAAAAGATACGTAAACGAACCGGCTGTTGAAAAATATGTCCGAAATCTGCCCGTAGTGGGCGGTTAGACCTATATTTTTATGCAAAATAATTTTGTATATTGTTTCGATTATTCTTACGTTTGCACTAAGTTTCCGCGAAAGGAGGCTTTCTATGTCTGAGAAATTGATGAAATTAATAATACAACAAAATCAATCAATTAAGTTCAATTTAAATTTTTATGCTATGAGAAAATCATTTACACGACTTTTAGGTCTGTCGATGGCTCTTATGCTTGTGCTGATTGTCAATTTGGCATTCGGTCAAGTATACGTACCAAAAGGCGGTGAACCTAATTTTGACAAGTCGGTTGGGATTTCTGTTACCTTCGATCAGACCGTGACTTACGGTACTATCGGTCAGGTTACCCTATTTGAGGGGACGGATGGCACCGGTACTGCTGTTTTTCAGAAGTCTATCGGTCAGGCTAAGGGTACAGAAGTTGTTATCACCGGTAATAAGGTGGTATTTAACCTTCCGCTTGCCGAAAAGAAAACCTACTTTCTTACTTGGGACGCAACTGCCATTAAAACTGTAGCCGGCAGTAATAACGTTTCCGCTCCGGCAACATGGACGTTTACTGTGGGTGACTATACTGCCCCATTAATGGTGGCCATTGGAGCACCTGTTAAGCAAAATCAAACACCAACCGAAGTTAAAAATGGCAACTTGGTTATTTCGTTCAATGAAAATGTTGGTGTTACAACTGGTACTGAAAAGGTTTACTTAATGAAAGTAAATAGTGTAGCCGGTAATAATGATGATGTTGTTCATATTTTCGATAAAAGTTCCACCATTACTATTGGGGCTCCAACTTCTGCTGGAGTTACTACTGTTACCCTCTCATTGGCATCAGTTGATATACCGGATAATGCCGATATGTATGTAATCATGGAGTCCGGTTTTATTCGCGATGTGGGTACAAACTCACTTTCGTTTGCTGGTATTTCTGACAAAGCCACCTGGGCATTTTCTACCAGAGACACTACAACCCCCCAAGTTGAGTTGCTATTAACCGATATGGGTCCTTCTTTTGTGGAATACGATGTTGAGTCGAATAAGTCTGGTACTTTATATTGGTTAGTAGGAACAAATAATATCGGTACTCCGACTGATACATATGTTAAATCCGGCACATTCACTGCTAACTATTTAAGAAGAGGCAGTGTGTCGCTTTCTGGGTCCTCTAAGGTCTCATTTACAGTTGGTACTCTAACGAATACAGCTTTAGATGGAACTAAATATGATTTATTTTACGTTACTGAAACTCCTGGATCTCTTACCCCAACAATTTCTTCGGTTACAAAAGTAGATATTGACCTTGATGATGTTGTTGCTCCTAGTGTTGTTTTAGGAAGTAGTACTCCTCTTGGCACTACAGTCGCAAACGACGCTCAGGTTTTGATTAAATTCGATGAGCCTGTTCGCATGGGTGAAGGCAATGTAACAATACATGATAAAGATGGTGTTTTTGTTCAGTTGAATGTGGCTACTGGTCGAATACTTAACAATGATGAATTGCATTTGGCTGTTGATAAGAAATTTGCAAGTGCTTCAACTTATACAGTAACATTAGATTTTGGAATCGTTACCGACAGAAGTGAGAATCCTTATAAAGGAATGACTGCTTCGTGGACTTTCAAAGTTGGTGATTACGATGCACCCACTGTTAAATCTAATACTCCCGCCAATTCTGCTACCGGTATTGAGGCAAGTGCTTTGAATAACCCCACCACTGGTGGTATTAGGATTGAATTCAACGAAGCAATCCGCAAATGGGATGGCACTAGCGCTGTTGGTGTAACAACTGGGACTACTGTAGGTACAAGTAATTTGGAATCTGCTTTTAAACTCTATGAGAATGGTGTTGCTACTGATGTTTTAGTAGTTGCCTATACATCCAATACCCTCCAATTAAGGAAAGCTAGTGGTTCATTTGTTGACAATGCTAATTACCAACTAAATTTCTTGAGTTGGAATGTTAGCGATGCCAATTCAAATGCTATGTCTGATTTATTGGTTTATACGTTCTCTACGAAAGATACCAAAGCTCCTGAAATTGAAAGTTTTTATGCCTCCACTGTTAAAGAAGATTTAGCTGGAAATAAAACTGCTGCGAACAATGCACAGTTATGGTTAGAGTTCTCCGAAAAGATTTTTGTCGGAAATACTACTACCGCTCTTTCTGGGTCTAACTTAAATCACACATTAGAGGTCTTTAACGGTACTTCTACTAGTACAGTTAATACAAATCAATACACAGTGCAAGTTGCAACTACTGATACTTCATCAATTGTTAAACTAATTCCTGTTTCTACCTGGCTCGATGGTGGTTCTTACAAACTTACTTTTGTAGCTACTGGTTTCCAGGATGCTGCTGGTAATGCCTTTACCGGAGTTAACAACAAAACTATTAAGATTGCCGATGAAGTCGCTCCTACTGTAGCTTTAACTTATCCATCAAGTCAAACTGCTGCCGCTGCCTTAGCAGATGTGGTTTTAACATTTACCGATGCTTCTGCATTGTTAGATTTGGATAAGAATCCATTAGCCTCGAGTCTTGTTTCACCTACTCTTGTTACTTTACGTAAGGGTGGAGCCAACGGAACTGTAGTTTCTTTGAACGGTGCCATTTCTTACAATGCTGGTACCAAAACGCTTACAATAGCTTCTGGCGTTTTAACTGCTGGTAATTCATATGAACTAACCGTTAATTCTGGTATACAAGATGAGTTTGGTAATAAATTGGCTGCTACTACATTTAATTTTATAATTGCCAGTACTACTGCTCCTGCTGTTGTGCAATCGGATTATGGTGTTTATTCTACCGTGCCTTTGGCTGATGCAACTGGTGTAGCTGCTAATTCTTCTATTTCTGCTGAGTTTAAAGAAGGCATTGTTGCTAATGGCTCTGTTTCTTCGATTACTATTGAATATTATAATCTGGAAACAATGGCTACTGGTACAATTGCTGTAACATCTTTTGATATATCAGGCAATACATTGTCAATTAATCATAACCCACTACCTGGTAACTCAACTGTTACTGTTACTTTGGGTGCTGGGTTAGTTAAGGCTCAAAGTGGTTCAAACACCAATAGCGCTTTTTCTTGGACATTTACTACTGTTGAAACTATTAAGCCAGCACCTACTGCTTATAGTCCTGCAGTTGGTGCCACTAACGTTGCAATTGGAAATGTGTTGGCTATCGAATTTGCCAATGAAAAGGATCAGTTACAACTAAGTGGTAACAATGGTTATCTTGAACTTATAGAAACTGATTCTCAGGCAAAAACTACACTAGTGCTTAGCAGCTCTAATACCAAATTCTGGTATACTGGCAATGACGCTACTGTTAGTATTACTTTGTCTGCAGATCTTAAACCAAATACTAACTACGAGGTTAAAGTTATTGGTGGTCCAATTCAAGATAAATCCGGAAATTTGATGGATAATATCGAAGGTGATACGTGGACGTTTACAACGACAACATCTAGTTTTGCTGTTGTTCAAGATGATCCCACTAAGCTTTATAACTACCGCGACAATTATGCTACCGGTACAGTTTCGCTTAATGTTAAGTTTACGAATAATGTTCATAGTGGTAATCCAACTAAAACAATTAAGTTGGAGAAAATGGACAATGCCAATATTGGAAGCGCTTCAGAAACTATCTTTACTCTGAATCCAACTGATGGTGCATTTGTTTGGTCTAATAATGAGTTGACAATTAACTTCCCAACTACCCCACTTGTTGCAAGTAGCACCTACATGCTTACTTTTGAAGCTGGTGTTGTTACAGATGTTTACAATCAACCATTAACTGGCACTACTATAACCTTCTTTACTGGTAATAGAAATGGACCTGTGGCTACTTTTACTCCAGCACATGATGCTGAAGTTGGAAATATTGAAAATGTCTCTATCGAGTTCGATGAGGTTCTTTACTATGTATCCAATACTCCGCTACCAGGTACCTTAACAGCTGCTACAAAAGCCTATATTGAGAGTGCTATCACTAATTCAACCATTACCTTCACCGAAGGTGGAACTGCTACTAGTGCTCTAATTGGCACTTATACTGTTACTCTGTCTAACAGAACTGTTGGTATTCAATTTGCTAAGGGTACTCTTGCTGCAACTAAATCTTATACTTTGACTGTTGCTGCTAATGGTTTTGTTAATAGTGAAGGTACTCCTTACAAGGTCTTTACTACTGATGTAACAGGTGCTGTTGCTGCTCAATCGGCTACTTTCAATGTGCGTGATTATTCTAAACCAACTGTTTCTATTGGCAATGTTCTTGCTGCAACTGGTTCGCTATCTTCTACGCTCAATTTTGAAGTAACTGTTAATAAACCTGGTACCTTCCAGTATCTGATTACCAGTACTACTGCCTCACCTACAACTTGGAGTGGTTCAACTTACTACAATGGTACTACTGCTGTTCCTGTTGTACATACCGGTCTTGCAACCACTGCTAAGGTCAATCAATATATTTGGGTTAGAGCTGTTGATGAAAACGGGGAAAGCAATTTGGCATCCTACACCTTTACTACTGGTGATAATGTAGCCCCTAAGATTACTGCTTTCCGTGTAGGTAATACTGATGTATTAGATGCTGATCCAACCTCCCTGGTAACAGGTATCTCCAGAACAGCTTCTCTTACTCTTGTATTTGATGAAGAAGTTCCAACACCTGCTGGAGCTGTAGTTTATGTTCGCGATACAAACGGCTTGCTCGTTGGTTCTTATAGTATTACTAGTAGCGCGACTGTTAGTAAAGCTGTAAGCTATGGTGCCCTTGGAACACACACTGCTACGACCTCTAGTTTCACTCTTACCTTAGATGGAGCCCTCCTAAGCACGCTTAAGGAAAATACTGAGTATACTTTAGAAATTGTTAAGGATTTGATCGAAGATGTGTCTGGTAATAAGTATATTACTCATACTACACGTAGAATTAAAACTCTTGATAACGTCAAACCATCTGTTACATTAGCTTGGTCTGCTGAGGCTAAAACTGTAACTAGTACTTATGTTGGTAGTGTCAATAAGGCTGAGGTTAAAAGCGTAGCTAATGTTACCCTTAATTTTGATGAGCCTGTGAAATTTGGAACATCTTCTTCTGTCTTTATATACGAAGACTCCAATACTACTTCTGGAACAATTGCCCCGGGTGCTACCAATACTGATGATAGATTGGTTGAAGTAATTAGTAATGTTGTTCTTGCAAGTGATGGTTTATCAGCTCAATTCTCGATTGACGCTTCACGTTTAGAGTTGAATAAGGTATACGCTGTTTATGTGGCTACTGCTACCTTCTCTGATTTTGGTTCTCCTGCTAATACTTTAAGTGCAACGCTTACTGAATTCTTTGTTTTAGCTGATCAACAAGCTCCTTTGGCTGAGTTTAGTTATTCTATTGCTCAAGGTTCGAATGATCCTGCTAACGAGAATATAGATGTCTCTACTGCTATTATTGTATCGTTTGATGAAGCTATTCAGTGGAAACCGTTCCCATTGGCAACTATTGATGCTCGTCTGTTGGGTAAAATGGTTAGCCTGGTTAACAATGACGGTGATAACATTGAAGTTACACTTGAATACCAGACTGCAACGAATACCATTTTAAGTGGTACTGTAAGTCACACTATTAAAGTAACTCCTAAAAAGTTACTTGAAGGTCATCATACTTATGTACTTACTGTTAAGGACGTTCAAGATGTTAATGGTTATGCACCATCAAGCAATTATGTTCTTACATTTACAACTGGCGACAAGTCTCGTCGTATGCCTCCTGTGGCTGTTTTCTCTCCTGAGCATGATGCTCTTAAAGTGGAAGCCTCTGGACCATTCGTTGTAACTTTTGACAAGAATATTTTAGCATATGTTAATGTAAATAGTCTTCTTGTTGAAGGACCTGTAACTAGTGTTAATGCTGCTGACTATTTTGAAATCAAGGTTGGTGCAACTGTTGCAAACACTAGTGTTTCTGCTACTTATACTGTCACTGATGGTAAAATCGTTACTATCACTCCTGTTCAGCCTGTAACCTCTACTTATGTTGTTCGTTATGGTTTGAAAACAACTGCTGATATCTACGATTCATATGGTAATAAGTTGGCTGGTTCGTTGAATGAGTCTGGTGTTACGTATGCTGAGGTTCAGGTTAAAGATTGGGAAGGTTTGGCTATGCCTACCTTGTCACCCAATGCTGGAAGCACTCGTCTAGATGCTGATTTGACTATGACCTTTGGAGAGTATGTTTATAAAGGTGTAGGAAATTTGTATATCCGTAATCATGAAACCGGACAGTTAGTAACTACAATTGCCGCTGATAGTGACAAGGTTTCTGTTAAAGGAATGAAAGTTACTGTTAAGCAAGATGTCCTTGAAGAAAATACCAAATACTATGTTGTAGTAGATTCTGGTTTTGTTACAGACTACTATGGCAATGGTTGGAATGGTATTACTGATGTTAATATCAACTCATGGACATTTACCACTCGTGATATTAGTGGACCTCAGGTTGTTGCACAATCTCCAGCTCCAGGATCAACTAATGTTCTTGTGAATGAGAAAGTTGTTCTAGAATTTGACCAAGCTGTTAACTTAGGTTCTGGTTATCTTGTTCTATACCATGAAGATGGCACGCCATTCAAAATGGTTAACATTAACACCGGTACTTCTGTACCTGTTCAAACCTATGGTGTTCAAACTACCACTCTCGAATGGACAGTTGGACCGCTTGAGTCGCATACCAAATATTATGTACGCGTTACCGAAGGTGCTATTGTCGACCTAAGTGGTGTTAAGTTCACTGGTATCTACGGACAGGCTTGGGAATTCACAACCGAGGACACTTCTGCTCCTGTTGTTGAAGCTACATTGCCTGCCGATGATGCTACTGATGTCGTACGTAATCCTTTATTTGAAATACATTTCAAAAATAATGTACTCAAAGGTAGTGGTCAGATTCGCATCTATCCTCGTGATGGTGTAACTCCGCTTGAAACAATCAATGTTACTTCTGCTAATGTTGTGGTATCAGGAAATGAAGTTCACTTCCATTTCGAAACACTTTTATCTGCTAATGCTGAGTACTACATTTACGTACAGCCCGGTGCCTTCACCAATGCGTCAACGAACAAACTGGCTTTCGCTGGTATTACTACTGCTTGGGGTTGGAACTTCACTACTGGCGCTACTATCGTGGACCGTGATGCTCCTACAATCGTTGATCATTCACCTGTTGGAGTTCAGGAAACTGTACACCAGGAGTTCATGATCGAATTCAACGAAGCAATCGTTGCCGGAACTGGTAAACTTCATGTTTACGAAGCCGCTACCGATTCACTGGTTCTCCTGCTTGATGTGGCCGATGCCGTTATCGATGGTAATGTTATTACCTTCAGCTACGACAAAGACGATTTCAGCTTGACTGTCAGCACTGAATACTACGTTCTCGTAGAAGCTGGTGTTGTTGTCGACGAATCAGGAAACGAGTTCGCAGGTATTGCTGACAAAACTATGTGGGTATTTACCACCGGTGATGAATATGCAACCAGCGCTCCAGAAATTGCACATAGCAACTTCAAATTATATCCGAACCCGTTCAACAATGAATTGAACATCGACAACCACAACAAACTGTCTCGTGTAATTATTACTAATATCGCTGGACAGCGTGTTATGGATATCCAATTCCCAGAGAGGACCATCTCTACCTCTAATCTGGTAAGTGGAGTCTACATTGTAACTATGGTTACTAATGAAGGAACTACACAATCAGAAAGGATTGTTAAAAGGTAGTACCGAATTGATTGATTAAAAAGGGGGAGTCTTAGACTCCCCTTTTTTATTGCCCTAATGTTGCATTTTCCCTGTTCATTATATATTACCTTTTCTTTCTTCGATGATGAATGTCCTTCTTCTTCTCAACTCAACTAACTATCTTGTCTGGGTATTAAATCTTCTTATCCATGGATCTCCTATTGAATCATTCAACCATTCGCGATTTTAGTACTAAACCTGTCCCTGACGATCTTCTAAGGATTATATTGGCCTCAGGTGCACGTGCATCTACTACCGGGAATATGCAATGGTATTCGGTGATTGTTACTAAAGATCCTCTTCGTTTAAGGGATTTGGCACCGCTTCACTTTAATCAGCCGGTCGCCAAAACCGCTCCTGTTATACTTACCTTCTGTGCTGATATATACCGTTTCAAGGCCTGGTGCAGTAGTCGTAATGCTCAACCCGGCTATGATAATTTCATCTCGTTTTTCACGGCAGCTATCGATGCCATGCTTATGGCGCAGAATGTTTGTATCGCCGCCGAGAATTATGGTCTGGGAATATGTTACCTCGGCACAACAACCTATAATGCTGCTGAAATTGTTGATCTTCTAGAACTACCAAAGGGCGTGGTCCCTGTTACGGCTGTGGCGCTGGGATGGCCCATTGAGTGGCCTGCTCAAGTTGATAGATTGCCCCTTGATTCCTTCGTGCATAAGGAAACCTACCAACTTCCTTCAACGCAACAGATCAATGATTTTTATGCTTTCAAGGAGGGCCTTGAATCCTCTAAGAAATTCGTCGATGAGAATGGCAAGCAAAACCTTGCACAGGTATTTACCGACGTTCGCTATACCAAATCCAACAATGAATTCTTTTCACAGAAATATTGGGATACCATTCGCAAACACTGGCCACTGGAATCCTGATTTCTGTCGACGGTTGGTAGGTTATCTTTACGGAGGGTTGCAGCAATAGCAGGCTACACTTTCAGTGCTTTTTCTTTTCTTGTCAGTGGCTCTTCAGTGCGTTTCCCTCCCCACTATATTCTGTCGCGCTTTTGTATAAGCTTATACCAATAGTATTTCAGAGGATTGGAATACTTCAGCTGTTTCCAGGGTCTGCTGCTGTGTGGCTGATGCAAAACCGGCGTTCTTCTGGATAGATAGTTTTTGAATCCCAATCGTCTCGATTGTCGGCTGATGTGAATATCGAACCAGTCTTTGTTGGAAGCTAACGCCTTAAAATTGTATTCTTTTAGGAGCGGCAGTGTAATTAATGTAGCGCAGAAACTTAAGCTTCTTCTGGTTTCAGTTATTCCTTTACCTGTAATTTTTACGGTTGCATAGGGGAAATTGAATTTTCCATTTCTGTCGACTGTTATAGCACCTACCATACCTGCTTTGGGCAAACGGTTACCGAATGTTACCAATTCTGTGATTGTGGTGGGTTGGACGACCACATCCGATTCTACGATCAATAGAGGTAATTTCATTCTGATAGCCTCCTCTTGTGCCAACTGCAGGATAAGCTTGTAATTGGGCGATGGGCTGTCGGTTACATCTTCCAGGTGAACCAAATTGAATCCATACTGTTCACTGGCTTCGATAAGTCTTTGTCGGGTCTCCTTTTTACTGAAATCGTTGTAGACAATATATTCAAAGTCCACTGTCGAACTATACAACCCTTCAATGGTTTGCTGCATAGTTTCCCACGAATCCTTCACAGGCGTTATTACCAATACCTTTTTCATTGTGCTCCGGATCTGTTAAAATCCCTTGAGTAAGCTTGCGCCGTTGGCATAATTAATATATCGTCGATGTTTACGTGCGCCGGACGGGTTATAACAAACAATATGGTTTCGGCGATATCTTTAGCCTCCAGTGGCTGAAAGCCCTTGTAAACTGCCTTTGCGCGCTCCTGGTCGCCTTTAAAGCGTACAGATGCGAACTCCGTTGATACGGCACCCGGTGCTACTGACGTAACCTTTATCCCCTTTTGTAGGAGTTCAAGCCTCAGAGCCTTAGTAATAGCCTCTACACCGTATTTTGTGGCACAATAGACATTGCCCATGGGATAAGTCTCCTTCCCGGCAATCGACGAAAGGTTAATGATATGTCCGCTGCCTTTTGCTGCCATGCCGGCTGCTACAATTCGGGTAACCCAGAGTAACCCCTTCAGGTTGGTATCGATCATGGCTTCCCAGTCAGCAGGATCTCCTTCATGTATAGGGTTAAGTCCGGCTGCCAATCCTGCGTTGTTGATAAGGACATCTATTTGTTTGAATTTATCGGGCAGCGTGGCCAATCCGTTTTCTACCGCTAATCGGTCGCGAACGTCCAATATCAGAGGGTGTATTTCAGAGTTATCCTTTGACATTAATTCAGCAGACAGGCTGTACAGCCGTTCGCTTCTTCTTCCGGTAATAATTAATCTGTATTGATGGGCCGATAACAGACGGGCTGTGGCTTCGCCTATCCCGGAAGTAGCTCCGGTAATCAGTATGGTCTTGCTCATACGGGATGATGGTATCTTAACGTAACGAAGGTAAAAAAAAGAGTTGGTTCGCTGATTTTTATGGCTACTTAATTACCTTTGTTGCTTTATTAATGGTTAACAGCACGGTATGAGCGAGAAAACTCCCCCCCGGGCATTCGTCATCGATGCCATTCCCGATCCTGAGAATCTCGAGGATGTTATTTTTTCATTGATGGTGAATCCCAATCTTTCGATGATCAACTACTTCAACGATTTCAGCGATCAGAACGTAAGTATGGCCGATCTCGAAAGCGATGGTTTTAATGAAAGTGGTTTTTTTGAGCTCAATGCAACCGGTCAGTCTATGGC
>DIUI01000062.1 GCA_002428215.1 Prolixibacteraceae bacterium UBA6162 | reverse complement strand
GGCCATCCCCCTTCAGAGAGCTGGGCAATAGCAACAGGTACGAAAACACCCCAAAGCAGGAAAATCAGTACTATTCGTCTCATCGCGCTGCAGTAGAAACCCCAAAATTAAGATTTATGATACAATATATGCTAAAGATAATGGAACGTAACAGAAATCAACAGAGCGTAACGTTACCTTAATGGATTGGTGGTATTTTTGCGCATCAGAGACCAAATCGATTTTAAAAACATAGCTTATGAAAGTATTGACGCTCTATACCAGGAAATTCAGTTATACACCGGCCAACAAAAATCTGGATTGGGCACCTGAGGTTACTGTCGGGGCCGCTCTGGAAGAGCTGGTGGTTGCCTTTATCCAGGTAGAAGAATCAGATGAAATGCAGGACATCAGAAGCAGGGAGAAGAAACTGGTTAACCACCTCAAGTGGGTTTGCAGAAAGAACAATACCCAATCGGTAGTACTTCATTCCTTTGCCCATCTTTCGGACTCAAAGGCTTCGCCTGAATACACGCTGGAATTGCTGAATGAAGCCGAAAAGCGGCTGGTTAATTCAGATTACAGGGCCATACAAACCCCGTTTGGTTATTTCCTCGATTTGAACATCGAAGCACCGGGATTCTCGATGGCCAGAATCTGGGCTGAATTGTAGAGAAGCGTAAAATAAAAAAGGGAGCCACAGGCTCCCTTTAAATACATTCAATTCCGTTTGCTATCGGAGGGCAATATACATCCCGCCGGACTACGGAACACTTAATTAGTAACGGTTTCCTCCACGGTCGCCACCTCCACGGTTGCCGCCAAAGCCGCCACCACTACGATTGCCACCGAATCCGCCACCACGATTACCACCAAAACCACCGCCGCCACGGTTTCCACCGCCGCCGGCACCACCAAATGACCTTTTCCTGTCGGGACGGTCTTCGCGAGGTTTTGCAACCGATACGTTGATTACCTTACCATCGTATTCGGCCTGATTCAAATCTTCAATAGCCTTCTGGCCCTCTTCGTCGTTGTCCATTTCAACAAATCCGAAACCTCTTGATTTTCCGGTGAATTTGTCGCTGATAACTTTTGCTGAAGATACGGCACCGTACTCTTCAAACAACTCTCTTAAATCGCTGTCGTTGACATCGAAACTTAAATTCGAAATGTAAATGTTCATTTAAACTAAAAATTGATAAATAAATAAAGGGTGAGGTTGATACAGGAGTATCTTCGATGCTTTTTAACGAGGAAACAATAAAAAGTTTAAAAACACACTGCAAACAAAGCTCATTTCGGGTACAATATTACGGAATTTATATTGGATAAATAGATGTGCCAACTTTTTTTTTACAAATGCAGCTATTTATTGACTTTTAACCAATTAAATGGTTGCGGCAGGTCAATTTTTATCCCTCTCCAACCCAATAAAACGGCGAATTATTCTGCCCTGATTCGGCACCCAAAGGGCTATGCCAAAGGGGTAAAACAGACATATCCAAGAATGGGTCGTAGGGCATCACCGGCCCCACTAATCCAATTCCGAAAATCGGCACTGGAGGGAAGATATTTTTAATTTAAACCAATACACAACGCTGATTATAAGTATTATATAACCCAAATCCAGTGAATAAAAAATATAAGCTTTTAAAAATGAACCGAAGAAAAATGCTTACATTTATAGGGTAAACCGAACCTATGCTGCCATGCCTGTATGGGTTAACATTTTGCACCATCTCCCAAACCTCTGTAGTTCCGGGTTCAAAGTCCGCTACCGGCTAAAGCTTAGTGACAATTACTTCTACACATTTTTTCTTGACAACCTCATTAGGTGCGGAGTCAGCACCTTAATCACCGACGCAACCAGATGAAAACAATGATTCAAGGTCAATTCAGGAGCATAGTGCTTCTGTTGATGGTGGGTTCAATTTTCATTCCCCTCAAAAAAATCGATGCTCAGAATGCCACACCCATCACAATCGGCAACAGCTACAACTTTGCGCAGAATCAAAAAACAACCGTAAGGTATACATTTACAACAGCCAATCCTGCTGAGTTTAGTCTTAAGATTGGTAATTGGGAAAGCACTCTTAACTGGAGCATCGACTACGACAGAATCTATATACTCAACGATACCCTGGGCTATATCGGCCGCAACGATCAGTCGAGTGCTTCGAATCAATTTCTGTTTCATATGTTCGAAGGCAAAGACAGCCTCGTATTTAGAGTTGGCGATGGAGGTACTTACCATATCGACATCCACTCCGGAGAGGCAGACAGTGGTTGGGGCACCAAGACTTCTCAATCCTATACCCTTCAGCTGGTGGCACGTTACAGGGCCGACTCCCATGAATCGAACGACAGAATCGAAGACGCAACCCCGGTAGCTGTTGGTGCAACAATTACCGCCTATCAGTGGAAAAAGGTGAAACTACATAACGTAAGCGGCGACGAGGACTGGTACAAATTCGCCTTTGACACACCGGGCGAATTCACCATCCATCTGTCGAATTGGGTGGCCACCCAAAACTGGAGTACCGATTTCGACCGGCTCTATGTCCTGAACGCTGCGGGCACGGTAATCGGTTCCACCAATGCCGACCCTTATTTTGCCCATATGATGACCGGAGGGACCACCGAATCGCCCAAGGTAATCAAGATGAACCTCGCAAAAGGAGGCACCTACTACCTTCGATTTCATTCAGGAATAGGTATCAGCAACCGTTCCTATTCATTCACAACCGCCTTTAAACCTGCCAACGATCTGTTTGAACCCAACGACACCTTTGAGAGCTCAAAACTGATTGGACAATCGGATACGTGGCAGCAGGCCTGGCAATGTCGCTCGCTCGACCATACCATGGATGTTAAGGGCGATGAAGACTACTACCATTTCTGGGCTGCATCAGCCGGCACCTATGGACTAACCCTCAAGGGGTGGATAGCCACCCTGAACTGGAGTGCCGACTACGACCGGCTATACATTTACGATGCTGCCGGCAACAATGTTGGTGCGAGTCCCTATCGTTCCATGCTCTATTCTTTTCCGATAAACTTTACCGCGCCTGCTGCAGGAAAGTATGTAATTAGATTGCATTCGGGAATTGGATACTCAACAGCGGGATATGAGTTTAAAATTTCAGGATTAATTACTGCAGTCGACGAAACACTGGTTCAGCCCAACCTGCAACTACTCTATCCCAATCCAACCGATGGGCGAATCACCATCCATTCCGGAACAGTGTCCGGAGCAGCTGCCACCTTAACCATATATTCTGTCTTAGGATCAGTGGTCTTAATAACTCCTCTTAAATCAGACGGGCAGACAATCGACCTGAGGCACCTTGCCGACGGAATCTATCTGGCCGAAGTAAAAACAGACTTGGGGGCGAGACAAGGGAAATTTATTATCAAAAAGTAAACAGAAGATCCAGATAGTAAAGTACCCGCAATCTGTCTCTGAGGATGCGTTATTCTTTTCTGATCCATCTCAAAACATCAAATCTGGTAAGGCAAGGCATGCTTTCGGCAAGGGATTTGGGAATGTGACGGGGGAGCTGTAAACATATAATATAGTACATTTGTGCACTGGGCAGAACCAAAAACAGATTCACCGCAGGAGCAATTTCATGCATCCTGTTCATTGGAATAGAAGAGTGTACCCGCTCCAGAACGTCGATAACCGAATGATTCAACCTTCAGAAACTTTCCTGCCGCCCGAATTTATTGCGCGGATAACAAACCGACTGGGAGGGTCGGCCATCAGATTTTTTGAATCATTGCAAGAGGAGCCTCCCATAGCCATAAGAATCAATCCATTGAAGTGGAAACACCCGATCCAGCTTGAGAAAGTACCCTGGAGTTCCGACGGTTATTACCTGCAACAACGGCCCTCATTTACCCTCGACCCACTTTTTCACGGAGGAGCCTATTACGTGCAGGAACCCTCATCGATGTTACTCGAAGCGGCCTTTTCTGCCGTTCGGAGTAATCAGCCTATGCTGATACTCGATCTTTGTGGTGCTCCGGGAGGAAAATCAACCCATTTGCTTTCACTTGCGAGCCCCGATGATCTCGTAGTAAGCAATGAAGTAATCCGCTCGCGGGCCAGTATTTTACAGGAGAATATCCAGAAATGGGGATATAGCAATACAGTTGTTACCAATAGTGATCCGCGTGCTTTTGCGAAATTTGGAGCCCATTTCGATGTGGTTGTGGTAGATGCCCCCTGCTCGGGCGAGGGTCTTTTCCGAAAAGACAAAGGAAGCATTGCGGAATGGTCGACCGACAATACCCGGCTGTGCGCTGCAAGGCAGAAAAGAATCGTAGCCGATGCCTGGGAAGCATTAAAACCCGGAGGTTTCCTTATCTACAGTACCTGCACCTACAATGAAGCAGAAAACGAAGAAAACCTGCATTGGCTGGTGCATGAAAACAACGCGGTATCGGTGGAGATCCCCATAGACCCCGCATGGAACATTGAAACAATCAGGCGCAACAATGTAACAGGCTATCAGGTATTTCCGCACAAAGCGAGAGGCGAAGGTTTTTTTATTGGGGTCGTATCAAAACCCGGAACAGCGGCAAACCCCAAATGGCCTTCGTCCAATTCGGCGCGGTGGAAAGGGGTTGCCCCTTCGTTGGCAGCCAAACTACAACACTATTTTTCAGCCACCAAAACTGCGCAGTTTATTCAGAAAGAGGAAACCAGTTTCTATTTTCCGGTACGGTGGATGGCCATATTGCCCACCTTCGACCGCCACTTCAGCATTCTACAGGCCGGAATAGCGGTTTCGATAGAAAAAGGGAATGATTTTTATCCACATCCGGCTCTCGCATATGCCAATGATTACAAACGTGGCAGTTTGCCTGAAATCGATCTTTCACTCGAGGCAGCCATCAAATTTTTTAAACGGGAGAACCTTATCTTTCCGGAAGCCCCACGAGGCTGGCTGCTAACCACTTATCAAAACACCCCTCTGGGTTGGGTGAAAAATTTGGGCAACCGGTCCAACAACTATTTTCCGAAAGAACGGCACATTCGAATGGAACCACAAACTATTCCAGAACCATGGTATTTGTTGCAATAAGCACCAAAACCTTATCGATGGATATTTGCAGCGGTCTGCCACAATTTGTGCCTTGTTAATTCACCAAAAATGTCGTTTTTTTGTACTACAATAGCGTAATAAAAAATAAAGCAATGGCAAAAGTAATGATAATTGGCGCAGGCGGTGTTGGAACCGTAGTTGCCCACAAAATGGCCGCACTGCCAGAGGTCTTTTCTGAGATAATGCTGGCAAGCCGAACCAAATCAAAATGCGACGATATTGCGCGAAAAATTGGAGGCAACCGGATCAAAACCGCACAGGTAGATGCCGATAATGTTCCCCAGCTGGTAGCGCTTATCCGCTCATTCAAACCCGACCTGGTGGTAAATGTGGCACTTCCCTATCAGGATCTCACCATAATGGATGCTTGTCTTGAAACCGAAACCAGCTACCTCGATACCGCCAACTATGAGCCCAAAGATGAAGCCAAATTTGAATACAAATGGCAGTGGGCTTATCAGGAGCGATTCAAAAACGCCGGAATTACCGCCATTCTGGGTTGCGGATTTGATCCGGGAGTTACCAGCATCTTTACTGCTTATGCTGCAAAACATTATTTCGATGAGATTCACTACCTCGATATTGTTGATTGCAATGCCGGCGACCACGGTAAAGCATTCGCAACCAATTTTAATCCTGAAATCAACATTCGGGAGGTAACCCAGAAAGGGAAATATTGGGAAAACGGTGCATGGGTGGAGACCGAACCCCACGAAATACATAAGCCGCTGCAATACCCCGGAATTGGTCCAAAAGAGTCGTATGTAATCTACCACGAAGAGCTGGAGTCGTTGGTTAAGAATTTTCCAACCCTGAAGAGGGCCAGGTTCTGGATGACCTTCGGCCAGGAGTACCTTACCCACCTCAGAGTGATACAGAATATCGGAATGGCCAGCATTGAGCCCATCGTTTATGAAGGGAAAGAGATAATTCCCATTCAGTTCCTGAAGGCTGTATTGCCCAATCCCGGCGATTTGGGTGAAAACTATAAAGGCGAAACCTCTATTGGTTGCCGGATAAAGGGAATTAAGGATGGACGCGAAAAAACCTATTACGTTTACAACAACTGCAGTCATGAAGTTGCCTATGCCGAAACAGGCACGCAGGCGGTTAGTTACACAACCGGGGTTCCTGCTATGATTGGGGCAATGATGTATCTGAAAGAGTTATGGAAAAAACCAGGCGTCTTTAATGTCGAGGAGTTTAATGCGGATCCATTTATGGAAGCCCTCAATCAGCATGGTCTTCCATGGCACGAGCTGCACGATGTTGATCTAGAAATGGATTGATACAACTATTGCAGAACGCCATACCGTTATCGAAACATGCACCCACCTAAACCGGGTGCATTTTATTTTTTAAACCAGTTTTTCGAATGTTGAGATATTGCTTACCACGCTGAATTCAAAATATTAGTTTCAGGAAGAGTCACCAAAGGTTTAACGATTGAGAATATAGCCAATTGACGAAAGACTGGAATGGTTATATTTAGTGCACAAAAAATCTCATTATGTGGATTACCTTATTGTTGATCGCCGTCTATCTTCTGTTGCCGGCAGCCTTAATTTACAGCACGCACACCTGGTCGGCGCTTCGAAAAATTGGTGCTGTAGTGCTGGCTTATGGGGTTGGATTGCTGCTCGGAAACATCGGGTTGCTGCCCAAAGCTTCGGAGGCCTATCAAAATCTTCGTGCAGCAGCCGGAACAGCAGCCCTTTCGGCGACTGAGCTCGAAAAACAGTTATTAAGCGGCAACCTCGAGCAAACCGATGTTTTGCTGAATCAGGTCGCCACAGTGCAGGATACGCTGATGTCGGTGGCAATTTTACTTGCCATACCCCTGCTGCTCTTTTCGTTAGACCTCAGGCGTTGGCTAAAGCTGGCAGGAGAAGCACTAAAATCTTTGGTACTTGCAATGGTTTCGCTGTTTGCTTCCATATTTATCGGCTATTTTTTATGGGGCCATGCCATCCCTGAATCGTGGAAGGTGGGAGGCATGCTGGTAGGTATTTACACAGGGGGAACACCAAATCTGGCCGCCATTGCAACAGCATTGGAGGTCAGTCCCAACATTTTTATCCTCACCCATACCTACGATGTGGTGCTGGGGGCATTGTGTCTGCTCTTTCTGATGAGTGCTGCCCAGCGGCTCTTTAATCGGTTTCTGCCCCGATTCAGCGATCAGGAGCACCACAGGAAAATTGCTGAGAGTGAAGTAACCACCAATGAAATTGATGACTTCTCGGGGATGATGCAGCGAAAGGCCGTTTTGCAGCTTGGCAAAGCATTCGTGCTTACCATTGTGATCGTTGGAATAAGTTTCGGACTAAGTTTACTGGTGCCAAAAACTTTTCAAATGACGGTACTGATACTCAGCATTACCTCTTTGGGACTGGGAGCCTCATTGATAAAATGGATCAACCGTATTCCCAACACTTTTCAGCTGGGGATGTATCTTATAATAGCTTTTTCGCTTACCGTATCGTCGATGGCCGATTTACGCGGAATGTTTCAGATTCAATTTCTGAACCTATTTCTGTTTGTAGCTATGGCTGTTTTTGGGTCGATGATCATACATGTTTTACTTTCGAAGCTTTTTAAGGTCGATACCGACACTACCATCATTACGATTACTGCCCTCACCTACTCGCCACCCTTTGTGCCGGCCGTGGCAGCCGCATTGCGAAACAAAGATGTAATTATAAGTGGATTAACGGTAGGCATTATTGGATACGCCTTCGGAAACTATGCAGGGGTTCTTATTGCCTATCTGCTGAGAATGTTGTAGCAGGCAACGTAATTCCTGCAGCTTCGAAATAGGAATACACATCACTGTATTCGTGGGTTTCCATGATATCGGAACGCATTTTCGCCGCATTGGGAAAGTTGTTCAGATAGATCTTGAAAAAACGCTTCAGAATATTGAAGTTCTTCCGTCCTGTCCAGGTTTGCTCAAACAACTTGGTATGCAACAACAGTTGACCTATCCGCTCCTCCACCGATACCTCAGGCTTTCTGGGATCAAAAAACCAGGGATTGTGGAAGATTCCCCGGCCAACCATTATTCCATCAACTCCGGTTTCGACAGCCAAAGCCTTGCCCTGTTCAACCGACAATACATCGCCATTACCATGAATGGGTGTATCAATACCCATTTGATTGCGCAAATTCACCGCCAGTGCCATCTGGGTCCAATCGGCAAGGCCTTCCGACTGCATCTTCTGGGTGCGCCCGTGCAGTGTTAAAGAGCTCAGCTGCTGCTCCAGTAAAAAGGGAATCCACCGCTCAGTTTCGTGCCTCGAAACGCCCGTTCGGGTTTTTACACTCACCGGAAGGTGGGTGGCAGACTTAACCGCGTGGATAATTTCAGCAGCCCGATCGGGCGTGTTGATTAAAGCACTGCACGCCCCCATTTTAACCACTTTGCGCACCGGACAACCCATGTTTATATCGATGCCATCGAAGGGATAGGTATCGGTAATCCAGCGAGTAACGTTATGGTACGCCTCGGGCGACAAACCCCAGATTTGGGCAACCAGTTTAATGCCTGAATTTTTCAGGAGCGCAAGCTCAGAAGGGTTGATGATAAGCCGGTCGGCTACCCGCTGACGACCAACAGGGTGGTTCAATCCTTCGACAGAAGCAAATTCAGTAAAAACCACATGGAGATGCCCGGGTGCACTCATGCGCATCACAATTTCGCGAAAAACCGTATCGGTGACATCCTCCATCGGAGCCAGAGAAAATACCGGCCCGTTTGAATTCTTCCAGAATGTAGACATACCCTATCGATGGTTAAGGCAGCAAAAATAGAAAAATATGCAGCCATCCGGAAAATGCAGCCTTTCGGAAATTTTCCTTCCTACTCCAGAATAAGCTCAATAACCGGAATCTCTACATTCGGTTTAATCACCGGAAGTCGCAGATTTAGATCAGCTTCGGTGGCGATACTTCCCTGCATATGGTGTCCGTAGGGCGCAGTAATGGCAATTTCAGAGGCATCGTGAAGAAACTGTGCATACTTAACTTTCCCTTTAAAACCCGGCAATCTGAAATTGGTAATCGGATAATCGAGCAGATGCAGATAGAGGCGATTGGTTTGCGGGTTGTAGGTTAGCAAAGTGTGCTCAGGTGCTTCGAAATTTACCGGAGCCTCGGTGCAGCCATAAATCGACCGGCCATGGTATTTCATCCATTCCCCCATTTTGGAAAGTGCAGATTCGGCACGGTAGTCAAAAGTTCCACGGCCTGTTGGGCCAACATTGAGCAATAAATTACCCCCTTTGCTTACACTTTCAATGAGTAAAACCAGCAGCTGCTTGTTGTCCTTCCAGGTCATTTCGTCGCGGTAATATCCCCAGCTGCCCGAAAAGGTCTGACAGGTCTCCCATGCAACTTTTTGGCCATCGACTGTAGGCCAACTTTGCACCTTAAATTGTTCGGGAGTGGTAAAATCCCAACCCCCGGCAACATCTTTCAGATCGAGCCGATCGTTGACCATTATTTCAGGTTGCAAAGATCTCACCATATCCAGCAATTCTATCGATCCCCAATCATCGCGCCCCTTGCCGTGCTCACCTGGGTAGGAATAGTCGAGCCATAATATATCGATCTTACCATACTGAGTCATCAGCTCGCGAACCTGATTCTTGAGATAAGAACGATAAATATCCATATTCTTTCCACGGTTTAAATTTGCATACTCCTCGCTGCTGCTTGCCCGTTGCGGATGCACCCGGTCGATGGTAAAATGGGGATGGTGCCAATCAATCAGGGAGTAGTAGAAGCCAACCCCCAACCCTTCGGCACGAAAAGCCTCGACCCACTCCTTAATCAAATCCTTCCCGTACGGAGTATTACCGGCATGATAGTCGGTATATTTCGACACGAAAAGACAAAAGCCGTCGTGGTGTTTGGTGGTAATTACAGCATATTTCATGCCCGCGGCTTTCGCCTTTTTAGCCCATTCACGAGGGTTGTAAAGATCAGGATCGAAATAATCGAAATATTTCTGATACTGTTCATTTGTTAGACGTTCGTGGTTTTTTACCCATTCATGCCTGGCAGGCATTGAATAGATTCCCCAATGGATAAACATCCCAAACCTTGCCTCGGTCCACCATTGCATACGGGATGATTTGTCGGCCGGAGACTCCTTCCACTTAAGTGGTTGTGCGTGCAAACCACCAATTGCCATGGCAGTTAACAGTAACAGGATGGTAATCTTTTTCATAAAATTCAGTTGTTGGTTTATAGTTTAAGACTGAATAACAGCTAAAATCGTGCATTATTGAAAGGTCTTACAAGAACTTCTTGTCTGTTTAGCCGACACCCGGGTAAGGCGCAGCGTTGCGACAAGCCAGTATAATCAGAACTACCGCAAGGGAGAATCGGGCTCTTTGGCCATATGATTGTAAGCGAGACGGTCGACCAGCGAAGGAAAAAATTTGTGCAAAAAAACTGACATTTTCCCCTCGACAAAAGTAAGCACGAGTGACCGCTTCCTGCGAACCACCCCATTGTATACATAATCGGCAACCGTTTCGGACGACATCATTTTTGATTCATCGCGGGGCGACTCCCCCTGGGTTTTACCCAGAGCATTGAGCGCCGATTGCCGCACCTCTGAGGCTGTAAAACCAGGAGCAACCACCAATACGTGCAGGCCCGTTTTAAGATTTTCGATGCGTAGGGTATCCAGAAATCCCCGAACGGCAAACTTCGATGCCGAATAACCTGAACGGCCGGGAAGCCCTATATGTCCTGCAATTGAAATTATTCCAACTACTGAACCTTTAGACGCAAGTAGATAAGGCAATGCGAATTTCGTACAGTACACAGTACCCCAGAAGTTAACATCCATAAGCCGGCGCAATACATCCAGCTCCACCTCTTCAAAGATTGCGCGCATTGATATTCCGGCGTTGTTGATGAGTACGTCGATGGTTCCGAAGTGATGAACAGCAGTTTCAATGAGTGCTTTACAGTCCGATTCGACCGACACATCGGTAGCCACTATTACCACCTTTGCAGGAGCCAACTCTGCCTGCAGCTGCTCTAACCTGTCGAGCCTGCGCGCACCCAAAACCAAACTGGCTCCCTGCGAGGCAAATTTGCGGGCCAGAGCCTCTCCTATTCCGGATGAGGCTCCGGTAATAACTATAACACGCTTATCCATTTTGCATAAGGTTTCATGCTACTGCAAAGATAAAAAAGCGATTAACTTTACACCCTGTTTTTAAACCGGCCCTGGCGATTTGACAAATTTTGCCGGTACACCCGCACAACAATAGTTGTCCTCTAAATTTTCAGACATGAAACAGCTGATTTGGTTTCTATTAACTTTCTTGTTGCCCTTCAGTCCTTTAGCAGGGGAGAAAACAGTTCGAATAGCCTTCACTACCGATATTCATGGAGCAATTTTTCCGGTAGATCATCTCAATAACCGCGTGAATGCTCCATCGATGGCTTCTCTCCAAACCTGGCTTGATTCGGCAAGAGCAGTGGGACCCAAAAATCTGATACTGCTCGACAATGGCGACCTGATACAGGGAACACCAGCAGCTTATTTTGCCAATTTTGTTCAAAAGAAACCGTCCAATCTTTTTTCCAGGATATTGAACCACCTGAAATTCGATGCCGCTACGGTGGGCAATCATGATATTGAAGGAGGTCCTGAAGTCTATTATCGCTTACAACAGGAATTTAGATTTCCCTATCTGGGAGGCAATGTTGTTCGGACCGCTGATGGAGCACCTGCTTTTTCCCCTTATACAGTTATTGAGCGGGATGGAATCAGGGTGGCTGTGCTTGGTTTGACAACTCCGGGGATTCCTAACTGGCTTCCCGCCATTTTATGGCCGGGCCTTGAATTCCAACCATTGGTGGAATCGGCCATCCATTGGACTTCGTACATTAAGTTGCATGAAAAACCCGATGTACTGATTGC
>DIUI01000089.1 GCA_002428215.1 Prolixibacteraceae bacterium UBA6162 | reverse complement strand
CCGATTTTGCAGAGCTTTCTCGAAGAAACCAACCACCTGCCTACCAACGAATTTGTACAAAGTCTTGCCGAGCGAATCGATCACAGAATACATCAGTATTACAAGCTCTGGCCCAACAACTACGTAGCCTACGACCAGATGTATGGTACCGGAGAGTTCATGGACAACTATACTTCGCAAGACATCATCAACTTCAGAAATCTGGTAGAAGAAGCTGTGGCTGCTTCAGACCAGAACCCCGAAGAGGTTGCCAGACGCTTTACCAAGATGTATGCCCGACCGGTTGAAAATGCACTGATTGCAGAGGAAGTTTTCAGAAGCTAAACACTTTATAGGCAGCTTTTTCGTTACGAATCCATACATTTGCATGTAATGGAGGCTCAGGATTATAGCATTAAGCTTTCGGTAATCATTGTCAACTACAATGTTAAGCACTTTTTGGAACAGTGCCTTCATTCGGTGTACAATGCCAGAACCAATTTCAACCTGGAGGTTTTTGTAGTCGACAATAACTCCCTCGATGGCTCATGCCATTTGGTTCGCGAGAAATTTCCCAACGTTAAGCTTATCGCCAACAAATCGAACGGAGGCTATTCGGTTGCCAATAACCAGGCAATTCGGCTGTCGGCAGGAGAGTATATACTGCTCCTCAATCCCGACACTGTTATTATGGAGGATACTTTCGAGAAAATTGTATCCTTCATGGATGAGCATCGCGACGCAGGAGGTCTGGGCGTTAAAATGATTGATGGCAAGGGGAGATTTTTACCTGAGTCAAAACGGGGATTACCCACTCCATGGGTTGCTTTCTACAAAGTTTTTGGGCTTTCCGCACTTTTTCCCAATTCCAAAAAGTTTGGCCGTTATCATCTCTCCTATATTAGTCCCGATGAAGTCCACAAAGTCGACGTACTTTGTGGTGCGTTTATGCTGCTCAGACGAGAGGCATTGAACGAAACAGGTTTGCTCGACGAAGCCTTCTTTATGTATGGCGAAGACATTGACCTTTCCTACAGAATTTTGCAGAAAGGCTACCACAACTATTACTACCCCGAAACCACCATTATTCATTATAAAGGAGAGAGCACCCGCAAAGGCAGCATTAACTATGTTAAGATGTTCTACAATGCCATGCTCATTTTTTCCAACAAACACTTTTCGACCGGGGGCTTCAGGTTTTATGCTTTGTTCATTCATCTGGCCATTTATTTCAGGGCATTTCTGGCCATTGTAAAAAGAATAGCAGCCAAGATATTGGTGCCTCTCCTCGACATGTTGCTCATCTTTGGCGGATATCTCATAATCACTCCCCTGTGGGAAAAGATCATGTTTGAACCCGGGTATTACCCCGACAATTTTTTGCAGCTGTTAGTGCCCGTTTACATACTTTTCTGGTTTATAGGTATCTATTTCTCGGGGGGATACTCAAAACCCGTGAGTCTGCTGAGGGTCGGACGGGGTATTCTTTGGGGAACGCTTGCCATCCTGATTGTATACTCTCTGATCGACGAAGATTTGCGCTTTTCGAGGGCGTTGATAATGTTGGGAGCTCTTTGGTCGCTCCTGCTTCTTCCCCTTCATCGAGTTGCTTTAAGCCGGTTGCCGGTTGCCGGTTTTGATCTCGACATAGAACGGCAAAAAAGGGTTGCCATTGTAGGACACTCCAAAGAGGTAGAACGTGTAAAGGATCTACTCCATCAAACTCCCGTTAATCCCATTGTGGCAGGAAGTATCTCCATCAACGATGAGTCGGCCGATGGTGAGGTGCTCGGAAATATTGCCCAACTTAAAGAAATCATCGAGGTCAACAGAATTGAAGAGATTATCTTTTGCGCCGAGAGCCTTTCGTCGGGGGGCATTATCCGAACCATGCTCGACCTCTCTGCATTGGATGTTTCCTACAAAATAGCACCTCCCGAAAGTTTTAGTATCATTGGCAGCAATTCGATACATACGGCGGGTGATCTTTATCTGGTGAATGTAAATGCCATCTCGAAAAAAACCAATCGCCGCAATAAACGGGTCCTGGATTTGCTGGTTGCCGGGGCCATAGGACTGTCTCTGCCAGTTTCTATCTGGTTCTTCAAACATAAATCAGCCTTGTTGCAAAATGTCCGGAGGGTTGCCCTTGGTCAATCTACCTGGATCGGATATATTCCGGATGGTTATTCCAAGGAACATTTGCCCCAGCTTCCACCCGGAGTGCTCGATCAACGACTATTGTTTGCCACCGACCCCCCTGAAAAACAAAAGAAACAGCTCAATATTCTGTATGCCAAAGACTACCGTGTATGGAACGATGCTGCTTTGATTTTCAGACATTGGACAAAACTTGATCGATTGACCCATGAATAATCTGCTGGCATTTGGAGAAATTCTGCTTCGGGCCCTCGAGCCTGAAGATCTCGACCTGCTCTATGCCTGGGAAAATGAGGTGGCCCTTTGGAGCCTTGGCAATACTTCGTCTCCTCTATCCCGACACCAGCTACGACAATACATTTCCGAGGCTTCGCAAGATATCTATGCCCGCAAACAGGAACGCCTCATCATTACACTCTCCGATGGTAAGGCAGTGGGAGCCATCGACCTGTTCGACTTCGATCCTTATCATCAGCGCGCAGCAGTTGGCATCCTGATCCATAAGAGCGAAGACCGCCGGCAGGGTTATGCATCAGATGCATTAACTGCACTGGAGCAATATGCCGCAAATATACTGGGAATAAGACAGTTGCATGTGTCTGTTTCTGAAGACAATCAACCCAGTCTGCAACTTTTCGAAAAAGCCGGATATCAGGTAACAGGAATAAAGAAGGAATGGCTGCGCACTGCTCAGGGCTGGGAAAACGAGTGGTTTATGCAAAAGGTGCTGATATAGCTATTGCCCGATCAGGAGTTCTATACCTTGTTTCACATCCTCTACAGAATAAACCCTTCTATCCCCAAATAAATCGCTTAATCCCATCCCCATAGGCCAGGGCAGCGTCCCGGGCACCACTCCAAATGCATCCGAGGGGTCGTACATCCTGGTCTGCAACATAACTTTCTGATCGTTGTGTCCGCTTAACACCGCCATCGACATCTGCTTTCCTAACGCCAGATACAAGACCAAAGCGGTTGTCAAATTACCTTCGGCCAATGCATAGATTTCATTATCGTCGACTTTGAACTGGGCTGCAATGAATTGCCTGGCCAGCCAAAGGGCATCGGCGCGAATACCGGAAATAGAGAGAGCGGTAAGATGGGCACCAAAAGTGTAGTTAAACGGCACGCCCTGCACTGTGCCATCGCCCGAAAACGATGGGTCAGACAACTCCCCAACACCCGGAAGATCGGGGGCAACAATAACATAGCCGTTTTCGGTAAGAATTTTGGCCCCGGGATGGTTAAGCAGGGCTACCTTACCTCCGGGATGGAGCCATATTAGCCATCGGCGAGCATCCAGCGGGTCTCCCATAAGGTAAAGGGGGAGCACATAGTCGCCCTGGGTGTTCTCGAGAAAATATTTTGTTACTGAAATGCCATTCACATTCAACTTACCGGTGTATACCGAACCTGTTAGGAGGTTCTGAAAACCAACACCAGATATAGTCTGTAAGATTTCAGACCAATCGCTTTCTAATTGTAATGAAATGGACTCCGGATTCTGAAGCAGATCAAATACCATTTTGGCCGTCGGAAAATCAGTTGCCACCTGGCCGTTATGGGTCGCCCAGAGTGCCGGTGGCGGAAAAAGCTCAACTACCTCTTCAGAAGCGTTGCCCGGAAGTTGCAGGAACTCCTGAAAAAATGCGTAAAGCGCCTCCCTGTTGGAGCGGGTAGAGGTATGCCCTCCTTCGTCTTTGGCATAACGCAAATTATTGGGGTAACCCAATGCGGCAAACGACCTGCTCGCCTCGT
>DIUI01000078.1 GCA_002428215.1 Prolixibacteraceae bacterium UBA6162 | reverse complement strand
TAAACCTGAAAAGTATAGGCCTGCATGGGAGGTACTGTAGGCGTAATATCCTGAGTAAGAATCTCCATTTTGGCTGTCACCAGGAAACGCGGACTTACCCCGCGACCACCCATGCCATGGTCGGTAACTACCTGTATCAATTTACTCTCAAGCAAACTCCTTGCATGTTCCGGAATATCGGCTACCTGATCGGGCACCACCACATCGAGCGCCAAACGGTCGAGATCGTCTGCCCTTCCTAAATCGTTTTGAGCAACAACCACAATGGGTATGAGCAACAATAGTGCAAAAATTATCTTCTTCATAATCTCAGATTTCTATTTTTCTCCTAAAATGAGCCAGACCTCTCCGAGCCCCCGTGTATAAATTTTCACATCCTGATTAAATGGATTTCCAGCCAGCATACTGCGCAAATCGCGCACCCATCGGCGGGTATCCATTGCCCGTTCACGTTCATCGTACAGAGGAATTCTCACCTGTTCCATACGAATCACATTTTCGGTATAGTTGGCCGTATTGAAACGCCCTCTGATGGTATTATCAGATACCCAATCCTCAATGATCTCTCCCAGTTCAAGCCGCTGATTACGGTAGTTAAACTCTTGTTCCAGGTCGATTACCGAGGTATCCCATACCCTTACCTGCAAGGCAATCTCGCGTCCATTTGCAAAGAGATCGTCGAAATGCCCCTGCAGTCGGCTATTGAAATCGTCGATATAGCTGATAACGGCCTCTTCGAGCAACACCGGAGTCTCGGTAGCGAAAGAGGGAGCGCCTGTACCCTGAGCTCCCGCAATCTGTTTGTTGGTATATGCATCGAGTCCTTGTAACATAAAAGTGATTGACCGCTGCGGACCATTCTGATTTATCACATAGGTAAGTTGAATGATGATGTCGGCGTTGGCAGAACGCTGCAAAACGTCGATTGGACTCTCCGCGATACTGGCTCCGGAACCCGATGACAACATCGCCAGTTCGGCACTTTGCTGTTCCATTGAGCGCAAGGCACTTTCGAGATTCACCAATGGAAAGCCCCTGTCGGCCATCATGGTATTGATTTTACCAATGGTCATAAGCAAGTCGGTCTCCATTTGGATGGCCATTTTATAATCGGGCAACGTCTTCAAAGTACCCATCTCATTAAAGGTCATGGTGTAGCCATTGCGAATACACCAGTTGTCGGAAGGCACCACCATAATGGTGGGCTTTTTAGCCTGACCCGCAGCCAGCAGGGCAAAAAAGGTCAGGCAAAGGGTGAGGATCAATATTCGTTTTTTCATAGATGCATTATTAAGGTTAAATTTTGTTTGTCTGTTGTCACTCCTGTTTTTCGGATGTTTGATCAGATTGTTGTTTTACAAAAGGGTGTTTATACCCGCAAACATCTTTTCTTAATGACATATATTCCCGAAGGGACAATCATGAATCAGAAGCCCTGTCCCAGTGGCGGGATAATCCCGGCTGCTTCGAGTTCCCGTCGCAGCTGAGCATGCATAACCGAAACCACAACGCCAACTTTATAGGTGTTTCGATCCACTTTTATGCGGTCGACCGATCCATCGCCAGTCTGCGAAACAAATCGCAAGTAACTTCCACCATCACTGAAAAAGTTATTAAAGAAATCGGCATGCTGCACCTCAGCCCCGGGTCTGTTAACCAGTGGACGCATCATACAACCCGGCCGTCCACCTGCAATTCCTTTAAAGATTACAGCATGTACAGCATTTTTTCTTGCCTGATAAGCAGCATCCTGCGGTTTTTTGCCAAATCCCCAAACTTTAACCAGCTGGGTACCATCCATTCCGGTGCCCATGCATTCAACCTCATAATTGCCCATAACATATCCTGCCGCTCTGCGATCCCTGCGTGTTTGGGCATCGGCAATAGAAACCACCAAAAGCATCAAAATCAAAATTCCAACTAATCTTTTCATAATATACTCTTTAAAGATTTTATTCATTTTATTGTATTTCAGTACTATAACTCTCTCAAGCCGATTAAAACATTACCCTTACGCCCAGGCTAACTCCGGCGCCTCCCCTGCCATCAAACTGGTCGGAATAGGTAAATGGCACCGGATCAATCGTGTCGGACTCTCTGAAAGTGCCTGCAATAATGGCTGCCATGCTAACAGCCGGAACCAGTTGTATGTTGTGGGTAACATGGAGTCCTAGGCGTGCACCCACTTCAGCAAAATAGCTCTCAAACCGGGCGTTACTGTCGTTCGACGGGGTGGACATCTCATAACCAAAACCCACAAAAGGATCGACATAAATATTGGGAATGAAATAAAACTCCTTACTGCCCCCAACACTTGCCCTGAATTGCATAAAGTTTGTAAATTCATTCAAATAGGTGTACTCTCCCACGGTGGCTCCGCCTTCGAGGTAGAGTTTTACCCCTGTCATGCCTTTGGCAACGCTGTTTTTCCCGAAAATTTCATAGAGGAAAGGCGATATCAGCATTTCAAGCCTAAGTGTAACACCGTCGAGACCTCCCGCAGTATATCCAGCATAAAGATTCGCCCCGGTGGCATTGCGTTGCTCGGCGAACATCCCCAGATTGTCGATTTTACCGCCGGCTATCTGGTAAAACAGGGAAGGATCGCTGGCTCCATCGGCCAGTCCAAGGTTGTTGACCACGCTCATAGACCGTATAACCCCCTTCTGCTTGCTGTAAACATTCCCCTTACGGTCTTCACGGTTTTCGTAAACAAAATAGCGCTGATCGAATTTCAAGCCCTCCTTTCGGCCAATTTTAATCGCAATTGGGTTAACATCAAATATCATTGCACGAACCCGAAAAGCTTCGCTGGTGCGCTCCAGTTGCAGCATGGCATAGTTGTGGGCGCTTTCCAGCAGCGTTGCCAACTGCTGCTCCGGAGTTTTTTGAACCCTGGGAGCCAGCGTTTCACCCGGGTTGAACTGTAGGGCTGTCAGGGCCTGCGAGAAACTATTGACAAGCACCACCGGAAACTGGGTCTGATCAAACTTCACCCTGCGTTGTTCCTTATCTGGGGTACCCTCAGAAACCCATAAATTTTCGAAAAAGTTGGCAGCCACGGCCTCAGAAAAATCGAGTTTATATACGTAGCTATTCATCTTCGCCATAAATCCATTCATCTTACGTGCATCGGCCGGGACACTATCGCGGGCATACACTTCATTCATGGTTAGAATTTCGGGGAAATCTATAACCAGAATATAGGAGTTATCTACCAGTCCCATACCCATATCCTGCAATCCTGCAGTACCTCGTTTAGAGGCCGATGCTACCAGCAGATCATTGTCGGTGGCATTATAAACCCCCCGGCTGGCCAGTGTGGAAACCCCGAATGTTCCGTCAGCCGAACGATCGAACCATTTCTCCATAACGTGGTGTGGAACTCTGGAAGAATGCAGGGACATCTCGACCAATGGAGCAGGAACCAACTGCTTATCGGCATCATCTTTGGCGATTCGGGCCCGGTCTACCTGAACATGTATGTTCGAGAAGGAGAGCGAGTTGTCGAAATACTTTGGCTGAACCTTAACCGAATCCATCAACTTTATAAGCGTTGGTGTATAGCGGTCGTTCGAATGCATCAACAAAACAGTAAGGGCATTTCGGTTGTAATCGGTACTAACCTCTTGCCGGACCTGTGCTGTTGAATGCGTTAGAATAGAGAAAAACATCAAAAATAAAAGGGTTGGAGAAAACAATTTCATGGCAATAAGTATTTGGTTTTAGAGAGCATACATGGAAAGGGGAAATCCAATGGTTAAAGCTTCTTTTTTGCAGAAATCGCCTCCTCCGGAAGTAGTTCGGACTACAACGGAATCCATCGGAAACAACCGGGATGGACTCGATTTCATGGCATCGGTTTTAGATTTTAAATAAATTTATGAATAATGCTTATGTGCTTATGTTCAAATCGTAAATATTTTGGACACCAAAAATATTTACGATTTGATACAACCAGATTAGACATAGAACACTGCATGTCAATCGATTTAAATAAATCTATATCAACCGATTAAACCAGAGCGACGGAAACAGAATTGAATGCACCCTTAAGCTTGCCAGTTGGATGTGCAAACAAATCTCCGTAAATTGGAAGATAGAACTTCGATGCTGTTTTATTCGAAACAAATCAATTGTTCAGAAAACCTCTTACCAACATGAACCGTTATGAAACGTACCATTATCCTTTTGCTGGCAATGCTTTTAATTGCGCCTGTTTACGGGCAGCGCTACAGGCAGTCGGACCTTAGAGCGGGCAACTTTGTATTCCAGAACCGAAAAGTCCATTTCGAAAAACTTTACCGACACAACCTGTCGATGACCAATCTGGAGCGTCACCTAAAATCGCTCAACGACCCATCGAGCGGGATGCAGGTAAAAACCATCGACGAAGCGGGTATGAACGGAGTAATGATACGCTATCAGCTCGACTGGACAACAGCGGGATTCAGAAACTGGAAAATCCCGACTTACCTCAGGTATCCCATCAACGCCAATTTCGAAGTGGTCAAAAACAATGGAAATTACCGCGTTCGGGTTACCGACATCTGGTTCTCCAACATTGCCAAGAGGGGAGGAAACCAGCATTTAAAACTCGAAGACATGGTTTCGAAGAATCTCTCGATAGGTTTTTCCAAAAAGAAACGTGCAATGCGCGCCCTCTCTATACTCGACCAAAACCTCGAAGCGATGTTCAGTGGTATTCCGGCCGAATGGTAGTACCGCGGGATGAAGCCCCAAGATTGGAGCTAACTTTTTCTCCCTGAAAGCTTTAAATTCCTATATTTGTGCATTTTTTACACAAGGGGTGAAAACCATTGCACAATATGTCAGGTAAATTTAAGGAATACAAGCAGTTAGATCTATCTCTGGTCAATAAGGAAATCAGACAAAAGTGGGAAGCAGACGACACTTTCCATAAAAGTATTTATACCCGCGAAGGCCACGACACCTTTGTGTTTTATGAAGGCCCCCCCTCAGCCAACGGGATGCCCGGCATTCATCATGTTATGTCAAGGGCCATCAAGGATATTTTTTGTCGGTACAAAACCATGAAGGGATTCAGAGTTTACCGTAAGGCTGGATGGGACACCCACGGATTGCCTATAGAACTTGGGGTTGAGAAAACACTCAACATTAAGAAAGAGGATATTGGCACCAAAATTTCGGTCGAAGAATACAATCAGGCTTGTCGTGTAGAGGTAATGAAATATACCCGTGAGTGGGAAGAACTTACCCGTTTGATGGGTTACTGGGTCAACATGGACGATCCCTACATCACCTACGACAGCCGATACATTGAAACGCTCTGGTGGCTTTTAAAGAAAATATACGAAAAAGGATATCTCTACAAGGGTTATACCATTCAACCCTACTCACCGGCGGCTGGCACCGGTCTGAGTTCGCACGAACTCAATCAGCCAGGGTGTTACCGCGACGTTAAAGACACTTCGGCTGTGGCACAATTCCGGGTCGTTCGAGAAGGCGCTTCTGAGAATATATATGGACCCGACGATGCAATGCTCTATATTTTGGCATGGACCACCACGCCATGGACACTGCCTTCGAACACTGCGCTCTGTGTTGGGCCTGAAATAACTTACGTTAAGGTCCGCACTTTTAATCCATACTCCGGAGATGCGGTATCGCTTATTTTGGCAAAAGAGCTGCTTTCTGCCCATTTCGACGCTTCCGCTGGCGAACTGGAAATGGATAGCTATCAGCCTGGAGATAAAAAAATACCATGGAGAATAACCGGCACATACTCAGGTAGAGAACTGGCAGGCTTGCGCTATGAGCAGCTAATTGAATGGATTGAACCAATGGGTGATGCATTCAGGGTAATTACCGGTGATTTTGTTACTACTGCCGATGGAACTGGTATCGTTCATATAGCACCTACATTTGGAGCCGACGACGACCGGGTAGGACGCCAGAATGGCATAGCTCCATTAACCATTATTGATCTCGATGGAAAAACTCAACCATTGGTCGATAAAAGGGGCCGCTTTTACCCTATCGATCAAATGGATCGCCAATTTGCAGATCGCTATGTGCGAAAGGAAAAATACCGCGACTTTGAAGGTAAATACGTAAAAAACGAATACGACGAAACGCTGTCGGCCTCAGATACTACCACCGATGTTTTGCTTGCTATCATGCTTAAGCAAGAGAACAAAGTTTTTAAGGTCGAGAAATATCAGCACAGCTATCCACACTGCTGGAGGACCGACAAGCCAGTGCTATACTATCCACTCGACGCCTGGTTTATCAAAACCACCGCAGTAAAGGATAAAATGATCGAACTTAACAATACCATCAACTGGAAACCCAAATCAACCGGAACCGGCCGTTTTGGTAACTGGCTCGAGAATCTGGTCGACTGGAACCTGAGTCGGTCGAGATTTTGGGGGACTCCACTGCCCGTTTGGCGCTCCGAAGATGGCACCGAAGAGAAGTGTATAGGTTCGACCGAAGAGCTAATGAAGGAGATTAACGCCGCCGTTGAAGCGGGGGTGATGGATAAAAATCCATATGAGGGTTTTGTTACCGGACTAAACACCAAAGAGAATTACGAGAAAAT
>DIUI01000085.1 GCA_002428215.1 Prolixibacteraceae bacterium UBA6162 | reverse complement strand
TGTAGCCGATATTTTGAAGCGTGTACGATCGGCAGGATTGGCTGCTGGTATCCATTACTCCGGCGACATTCAATTTCAACAGAAATGGATGTCGCATGGCGTTAATATTGTTTTGCATGCCTCCGATATTTATCTGTTCGCCAGTCGTTTACGCAACGATTTGACTCAATTAAGGGGTGCGGGTCAATCCGAGAGCGGAAATCGCCGTGATAATACACCCGTAATATGAACGATTTTATTCCATACTTTTAGGACTGTATTGGTCCTAACTTAAACCAGCACGTTATGCAAAGGGAGGATTTTGCTGATCGGGATATTTACCTCGGAATCGACATTGGAGGCACCAAATGTGCCGTAGTAGCGGGTACGTCTGATTTTGCAATAATCGAAAAGATTTCCTTTCCAACCCGCACGGAACGGGGCTATGAGGCAATCCTCGGGGAGTTCATGCACCAGATGGATGAAATGTTGAAAAGGCTTGGCCCTGATCGTCTAAGGCGCATCGGAATAAGTTGTGGCGGTCCTCTCGATTCGCGGACCGGAACGGTACATTCTCCCCCAAATTTACCCGGTTGGGATAATGTCCCGATTGGAAAAATATTTTCTGAGCGATATGGCGTTGCCTGTGCGCTGCAAAACGATGCCAATGCCTGTGCCCTTGCTGAGTGGTTGATGGGTGCCGGAAAGGGAACCTCCAATATGATTTTCCTGACCTTCGGAACAGGCATGGGTTCGGGGTTAATTTTGAACAATCAACTATACAGTGGAACCAATGACCTTGGGGGCGAAGTTGGTCATATACGGCTGGCACCCGATGGTCCTGTTGGATTTGGAAAAGCCGGTTCGTTCGAAGGTTTTTGCAGCGGTGGAGGTATCGCACAGTTGGCAAAGCAAATTGTTACAGAAAAACTGAAGCATAACGAAACAGTAGGGTTCTGTTCTGACGCTGCATTTGTGAATGCCATTGATGCCCGTCAGGTTGCGCTTGCAGCACAGGAGGGAGATACAGTTGCCCTCGAAATTATCGCCATTTCTGCACGCAAGCTTGGCATGGGGCTGGCAATTCTTATCGACATTCTGAATCCGCAATGTATTGTAATTGGGAGTATTTATGCCCGCAATGAGTCACTGTTCAGACCCTATGTGGAGGAGGTACTGCAACGTGAAGCCATACCGGCGGCACTTGAAGTTTGTGCCATTAAGCCCGCTGCGTTGGGCGATGCCATCGGCGATTATGCGGCCCTGTGTGTGGCAATTTATGAGGATAAATTTTAAACCAACCAATTGTGAAGAGCAATATCTTTTTAGAAGAGATGACAAGTCGTCACCCTGCTTTGGCTGCGGTGCAGAGTTCTGTTGCAGCCGCCGGCGAAGCACTAATCGGCTGCTTCTCGCAGGGGCACAAACTTTTGGTATGTGGTAACGGTGGAAGTGCAGCCGATGCCGAGCATATTGTTGGAGAGCTGATGAAAGGCTTTGAAAGCCACCGCCCTTTAGATACAACCTGGAAGGAAAAGTTGATGGGGATTGCTCCCGATAGAGGAGAGCATCTGGCCGCAAAACTGCAGTTTGCTCTTCCTGCCATAGCCCTGAATGCCCACACCTCTTTGCTCACTGCAGTTGCCAACGATAGTGACCCTGCTCTCATTTTCGCCCAACAGGTTATGGGGTATGGTTCGCCAGGCGATGTGCTTATGGCCCTAACTACCAGCGGAAACAGTCAGAACATTGTCGATGCCGCCATCACTGCGCGTGCCAGAGGCATGCAGGTAATTGCCCTTACCGGCACTTCGGGTGGAAGGTTAAAGACCTATGCCGATATCTTAATCAATGTACCTGAAACACGCACTTTTTTGGTACAGGAGCTGCATTTGCCTGTTTACCATACCCTGGCACTAATAGTGGAAAATCATTTCTTCGGAAATTTCAACCAATAAGTTCAGTAATTAACTAAAACTAAACACTGTGAACAACACCAAATTCGGCCTTCAGAAAACACTTCCTGTATTCCTCTCTTTTTTGGTAATGGGGTTTGTAGATATAGTGGGGGTAGCCACCGGATACATAAAAAACGATTTTGGACTGACCGATTCAGTAGCTCAGTTCCTGCCCTCTATGGCACTGATTTGGTTCTTTCTCATGTCGGTACCGGCAGGACTGTTGCAGGACAGGTATGGGAAACGCAATATGCTCAATATTGGGATGTTGCTCACCGGTGTAGGTATGGTAATTCCCTTTCTTTGGTATTCCTACCCCACCATGCTGGCTGCCTTTATCGTTCTTGGAATCGGCAATACCATTGTGCAGGTATCGGCTAATCCATTGCTGCACGATGTTGCCGGATCAAAGTTTTCGAGTTACATGAGCCTCTCCCAATTTGTAAAGGCAATCAGTTCCTTGCTCGGTCCGATTATTACTACGGCCATGGCAGCTTTCTTTGGCAATTGGAAGCTGGTGTTCGCCGTGTATGCGGTCACCTCTTTTTTGGCTGTTTTGTGGCTCTTTCTCACCAAAATTGAGGAGAGCAGATCTACTGAGCAGTTGGCAACCTTTCGCTCTTGTTTCAGCCTGCTGAAGAACCCTTTTATAGCCGTAATGGCGTTGGGTATTTTTATGCTGGTGGGCTCCGATGTTGGTATGAATTCGAACATCGCCAATTTTTTGGTACTCCAGCATGGGCTTAATCTCGAGCAGGCTTCCCTGGGCATAAGTCTCTACTTTACTGCACTAATGATTGGCCGCTTTTCGGGGGCAGTGCTGCTGAACTGGTTTCCGGCCAGGGCTTTTTTGGTAGGTACAGCCCTTCTCGCCCTGGGTAGTTTGCTGGTGCTTGTATTTGCGCCCTCTCTTCTTGTAGCCCGGATTGCTATTTTTATGACTGGCCTTGGTTCGGCTAATCTTTTCCCGCTCATATTTGCCATTTCGGTCGAAAAGATGCCCGGCAGAGCCAATGAAATTTCAGGACTTCTCATAATGGCGGTTTCAGGGGGTGCCTTTATTCCTCCTGTTATGGGAGCTGTTAGTACCCAGTTTGGAGTCGTGGCCAGTTTTCTGGTATTGGTGGTTTGTATGGTTTATTTGGTTTTTGCAGGTGTATATGCCCTTAAGAAATAGTAATTTCCATTGTAGTAAGTTTTAATACCCAACTAATGAAGCTTGAGGAACTTAAAAAGATATTGAAAGATATTGCTCAGACGCGGATTGCCGTTATTGGTGATTTTTGCCTCGATGCATATTGGTTTGTTGATGAATCAAAAAGTGAATTGTCGGTCGAAACCGGATTGATGACCCGTGCGGTGGCCCGGCAAGCCTATTCACCCGGGGGAGCCGGGAATGTAACCAATAATCTGGCAGCCCTGGGAGTAAAAGAAATTAGGGCTTTTGGGGTGATTGGGACCGATCCTTTTGGTCGTGAAATGATCAGGATAATGCAGGAGAGCGGAATTATTACCGATCATCTGCAGGTACAGCAAGACGAATGGTACACACACGTGTATGCAAAACCCTACCTGGGTGAGGCCGAAAGCAACCGCATTGATTTCGGTAATTTTAATATTTTGTCGGTTGAGACTGCCGACAGGCTTATCGAAGATATCAGGCAAACCATTCCTCTGGTCGATCTTGTAATCATCAATCAACAGGTAATGTCGGGTATACACACTCCCTATTTCAGGCAGCAGCTTGCAGAGGTGATTTCAGCATTTCCTGATAAGGTATTTATTGTTGATAGCCGCAACTATGGCGACGAATATCCGGGAGCCTGGCGGAAAATGAACGACGATGAAGCTGCCCGATTGTGCAACATGAGTGGTGACGGGCAGTCGGTACTTACTGCCGACGCTGTTCGGAAGGCAGCTGCATTGCTGTACGAAAAATATGGAAAGCCACTCTACATAACACGTGGAAGCAGGGGGTCGATGTTCATCGACCATCGTGGTGTGGCAGAGCTTCCCGGACTAATGATTCTCTCGCGCATCGACACCGTAGGAGCTGGCGATAGCTACCTGGCTGGCGTAGCTTCTGCACTGGCAGCGCAATACCCCATGGAAGTTGCTGCAACCATTGGTGCTTATACTGCAGGGGTTACGGTGCAGAAACTCTTCCAGTGTGGAACTGCAACACCCGATGAGATTCTCGCTCTGGGTGCAGATCCCGATGTAATCTATGAACCAGAATTGTCTTCAGACCTGCGCCGGGCAGTTTTTCATGCCAACACCGAGATAGAGGTGGTAAGAGCCATCCAAAATGAAGCGCCCATCACGCATGCGATATTCGACCACGATGGGACCATCTCCACTCTTCGCGAGGGATGGGAAGAGATTATGACCCCGGTTATGATGAAGGCCATCCTGGGAAAACAATACAACATGGTTGGCGCAGATTTTTTCAATAATGTCAGGCAAAGGGTGCTCGAGTTTATCGATAAGACCACCGGAATTCAGACACTAGTTCAAATGCAGGGACTCATTCAGCTTATTAAGGAGTTTGGATGCGTTCCCGAGGCTGATATTTTGGATGAATTTGGGTACAAGGCAATCTACAATGAGGCATTGCTTGAGATGGTGCGCGAGCGTGAAAAGAAGTTTGAAAGAGGTGAGCTAACCATTTCTGATGTTACCGTGAAGAACAGTGTTGAGTTGTTGCATGCCCTCCATATTGCAGGCGTTAAGCTTTACCTGGCGAGTGGAACCGACCAGGCCGATGTTGAACATGAAGCCAGTCTGCTTGGATACGACTCCCTGTTTGCCGGCCGAATATATGGTGCTGTTGGTGATGTTACGCGTGAGGCCAAAAAAGAGGTGCTGGATAAGATTCTAGGCACCATCGGTACCACTGGCAATGGTCGGGTAGTTACTTTTGGTGATGGTCCGGTTGAAATCAGGGAAACCCGCAAACGTGGCGGTATTGCCGTAGGAGTTGCCAGCAATGAAGTCAAACGATACGGACTGAATATTCATAAACGAACCCGCCTCATTCAGGCAGGAGCCGACCTTGTAGTGCCCGATTTTACACAATTGTCGGAGCTTCTTAAGTACCTCAAAATTTAACGCAACGGCTATGCCACATGCAACCTTCGATCGAAGCAGACTGAAAATATTAAGCCTTCGCGAGCGTAAAAACAAGGTGAACATCGAGCGCGATCAGATTCCACCCGATCAGCTGCCTCAGAACCTTGGCAGCCGCGGAAAAACGCTGGTTTCTATTACGGCCGAACGTATCCGCAAGGCCCGTGCACAGCAGCGTTCGGTAATGTTGACCTTTGGTGCGCATACCATCAAAAATGGCATGTCGCCAACCCTTATCCGACTGATGGAGGAGGGGTGGATTACCCATCTTGCCACCAACGGAGCGGGCATTATTCACGATTGGGAGTTTGCCTTTCAGGGTTTGTCGAGTGAGGATGTACGTGAAAATGTACAACATGGGCAGTTCGGCATCTGGAATGAAACCGGTTATTATATCAATCTTGCCCTTATCGTGGGAGCTTTCGAAGGTTTGGGGTATGGAGAGTCGGTAGGCAAAATGATTCATCGCGAGGGCCTCGATATCCCATCTGCCAGTCAACTGCTTGATTTTTCGCGTCAAAGTTTGCAGACACACCCTGAGCGGGCAGCAGCTTCGCTTGACCTGCTTGCTGTCGTTCAGCGGTTTGAACTGCCAGCCGGTTTTATGTCGGTTCCCCATCCCTACAAGGCCTACTCGGCTCAAGGAAAGGCCTATGCATTGGGGGTGCCATTTACCGGCCATCCAATGATTGGGCACGACATTATATACAACCATCCCATGAACCATGGTGCAGCACTCGGACGAACAGCCTTGAACGATTTTCTAAGCTTTACTCAGAGTGTTGCCGGATTGGAAAATGGTGTTTATATGTCGATTGGATCGGCAGTGATGTCGCCAATGATTTTTGAAAAGGCCCTGTCGATGTCGCAGAATCTCGAAATTCAGCAGGGAGGACACATCGATCACCATTTTATGCTGGTGGTAGATCTGGCCAAGGCAGATTGGGATTGGGCCAAAGATGGAGAACCTCCCCAAGACAATCCGGCTTACTACCTCAGGTACTGTAAAACCTTTAACCGAATGGGGGGCGAAATGCACTATCTGTCGGCCGACAACCGCGATTTTTTACTCGCACTCTATCAGGAGTTGTCGTAATTGTCTGTAAAATATAATTGACTACAAACTATTGATCATCGATATGAACCTGAACGAAATTAAGCAGCTTAGAAACGAAGCAGAGTCCCATTTAACCCAAGAGCTTTTACCTTTCTGGACCAGCAGAATGCGCGACGATCTCCATGGCGGCTACATTACCCACTTCAACGAGCAGGGCAACGATACAGGTGAAGATGAGAAATCACTTATTGCCCAAACCCGATGCCTCTACACCATTGCTTCGGCCCATCGTGCCGGATATGGTGAAGGCTCTTATGCTGAATTGGCAAGACATGGTGCCGATTTTATCCTAAACAAAATGTGGGACAAAAATCATGGCGGTTTTTACTGGATGCTTAACCGGAAGGGTGATGTAAAAATAGATCAGAAAATCATTTACGGACACAGTTTTGCCATTTACGCATTGAGTGAATATACCCTTGCAACAGGCGATAGAAGGGGAGTGGAGTTCGCCGAAAAGGTTTTCGATCTGCTTCAGAAATATTGCGCCGACACTATGTATGGCGGGTATTGGGAGATGTTCCAGCGCGACTGGACACTCAACGGCATAGGGAGTAAAGGTGGCGACCGTAAAACCCTCGATGTACATATGCATCTGATGGAGGCTTTTACTACCCTTTATGAAGCCACCGGGAAAGAGGTCCACCGAAGAAAGCTACTTGAAGTAATAGAGTTATTGCTGAACCGGATTATTCATCCTGAATACAAAACCGGTATCCCCCAGTTTTTTGGCGACTGGTCCGTTGCTCCGCAGATTAAGTTTGACATCATCTGGGGGTGGGATCGGTTTTCGGAAGAGGGGCAAAAGGGAAATGCCACCGACAATACCTGTTACGGTCACAATGCTGAATTTGCCTGGTTGCTTCTGCATGCCCTCACCATTCTGAATAAGGATCAGAAACCCTACCTTGAACTGTTTAAGACCATCTATGCACACACCATCAATCATGGAATCGACGAGGAGTTTGGTGGAGTTTTTGTTGAAGGACCCCATTCGGGAGGGGTATACGATCGTGAAAAGGAGTTTTGGCAGCAAGCCGAGGTATTGATAGGACTTCTCGATGCTGTTCAACTTTTTGGAGAGCCCAAATATTTGGATGCATATAAAAACGTGCACCGTTTTGTATTCGACAAAGTCATCAATAAAGGTGTAGGTGAGTGGTATCCTCTGCTTACCAGAAAAGGAGAACCCATCTGGACGCATATGGGTCACTCATGGAAAATAAACTACCATACCGTTCGGTCAATGATTCAAAGCATAGAAAGAATGGATGCTCTTTTAAAGAGATAGCCTGCGATTTTTGTAAATTTTTATAACCATTATACAATTACTGAACCTAAACATTCACTATGAATCTAACATTAACCAACCTCGACTGGGTCGTACTTTCGGTAGTGATGATCGGAAGTTTGTCGTTTGGTCTCTATATGGCTTACCGCAAAAAGGCAGGCCAGAACAGCACCAACTTTTTTCTGGGCGGCAGGTCAATTAAATGGCCTGTTGTGGGCGCCTCTTTGTTTGCGACCAATATTGGTGCAGAACACCTGGTGGGTCTTTCGGGCGATTCTTACCGTTATGGCTTATCAGCAGGATCGGTAGAACTCACCACTGCCATCACCCTGGGATTTGCCAGTGCCATTCTTTTTCCCTATTACCTTAAGAACAAGATCTACACTATTCCCGAGTTTTTGCAGATCAGATACAACAGTCAGGCCCGCACATTTTTTTCGGGGTTGATGTTGGTCATAAGCGTTATGACCAAGCTCGCCTTTACCCTGTTTGCAGGCGCATTGGTAATGAACAGTATTCTTGGTTGGAATGTGATGTCGACCGTTATCTATATAGGTATTGCGGTGGCTATTTTTACCATATTGGGGGGCTTTACAGCAGTAGCCTATACCGATGTCATACAGGTCATAATTTTAATATTCGGCTCTGCGATAATGCTCTTTATTGGTTTAGATAAGGTAGGTGGATGGGGAGGCCTTATGGAAAAGGCTCCTGATATGATGTCGATTGCCAAACCTTACGATGATCCGGTGTATCCCTTCTGGGGGATTCTGGCAACCGCCTTCTATGCCGGAATTTTCTATTGGGGAATCGATCAGGTAAATGTGCAGCGCACACTTGCTGCCAAAAACCTCGATCATGCCCGTTGGGGTGCCATGTTCGCCGTTTCGTTGAAACTGCTTCCGGTATTTCTCTTTGCCCTTCCCGGAGTGATAGCTTTTGCTCTTTTTCCCGGAGAGTTGCAGGGCGAGGAGACCAAACAAACTTTTGTGTTGCTATTGAACAAGCTGCTGCCAGCGGGTTTCCGTGGCTTGATGCTGGCTTCTCTTATGGCAGCTCTGATTACCTCTCTTATTGCTGTGCTGAATTCGGTCTCAACCTTGGTAGTGCGCGACTTTATACTTGAGTTTAATCCATCAGTGCCCGAAAAACGTCAGGTAGCCCTTGGGCGAATGGTCATTGTAGTGGTTACCTTGCTGGGTATTGGGGCGACCTGGCTGGTCTATAAAAACGAAGAGGGTTTGTATAAATATTTGCAAACCATTACTGCCTATCTTGTAATTCCTGTATTTCCTGCTATCTTTTTTGGTATTGTAAGCAAACGGGTTACCCTAAAGGGTGCGATTGCCTCGGTTTTGGTGGGGATCGTGCTTGCTACCATTTTCGTTACCGATCAATTGCTGGGGCCAGAAACCGGTAAACAGATTTTCCCCTTCCTGCACCATAAACTTACATTCAACTTTGGGTACCGTGGTCTCTGGGCCGAAATCATCATTACTGCTGTGCTGTTTGGTGTGTCGATGTTTACCGAGAAAACCGATCCTGCTAAGCTCGAAAAGACTACGATAAACTTCAGTGGCGGCATTGCTCCATTCAGGGGAATCACCGACTGGAGACTGCATCTTGCTGTATTATCGCTGATAACCATATTCCTTTATATCTGGTTGAGCTAATCTAATAACCTATAATAAAATGCAAATGAAAAAAGTAATTCTTATTGCCTTGCTGGGGATGTTCTTGATGCCTTCGGAGGGCTATGCGAAATCGAAATGGACTTCACTCTTCAACGGACAAAATCTGGATGGATGGTTCGTAAGAGGCAAGGCCGTATGGTCGGTCGATAATGGCATTCTTGTCGGCATGGGCGGAATGGGGCACATTTATACTGAAGCCACTGCAAGCGATTTCGAAATTAAGGGCCAATTCAGGATTACCGACCTGGAGCAGAAGAGCAACAGCGGACTCTACTTCAGGGCCAATCCTCCCGAAAACAACCCCGATGGTTATCCGCGTGGTTATGAAGCTCAAATTTGCCACAACCAGGATGCACATACCGGCTGGCTTTGGAAACCCGGAACCCCTACCGGAAAGGCAACGCGTTTATTAACCAAAGACGGGGAGTGGTTCGATTACCGAATCAGGGCGAAGGGCCCGAACATCACATTCTGGATCAATGGTAAAAAGGTGATGTCGTACTCCGATACCGAATATAACCAAGGCCATTTTGCCATACAAGGGCATAACCCCGGAATGAAAATCGAAGCCCGGCAAATCTATTTCCGCGAACTTTAGCAGATTCACTTATCGGACAATGCTCTCCTTAAGGTGGAAATCGGTTAGGAGTCCATAATCGAGGAGCTGATAGGCTTCACCGGGTGCCTGACTTGTAACATTCCTCCAGGTCCAAGGGCTGGTTAGTCCGGGAGCCGGATTGTTGTGATGAGGCCCCAGTGTATTTTTAAGGCTTCCGGTTATTTTAACCTCTACACTGTTTATCCCGGAAACAATCCAGGGTGTTACATTTACCTCATCGCTTCTAAGGGCAATAGTGCCGGCATGACTGCCATTCACAAATACTTCGGCAACGGTTCCTTCCCACTTGCCCAGGGCCACCACAAATTCCCGGTTGGTGTTGGGTATATCGAACTGTTTCGAATAACCAACATCCCATCCATAGAATGGAAAACCTTGTGATTTCCAGCTTCCGGTGGAGAGCTGTTCAATGGGTTCTTCAACGGTCCAGCCCCTGGCAGACGGCTTAACCGAGAAATTACCCAGTAGATAAACCGGTTCAATCTCAGCATGTATATGCATGGGCCTTGCGGTTATGGTGAGTTTGTTCTCACCCACTTTTACCAAGCTGCCGATGTCGAATTTGCCAAACGATTCGTCGATCCATACTTCTCCTTCAACTGCCGTCAATTCTGATCCATTTAGCGTAATCCGGTAGAGATGAGGTCGCTCTACCACCGCCTGCAGGTTGCTGAAATCAAAGTTCGATCCAATGGCAAACCTATAGGTAGCCGAAAAACCACTTTCAGCATCAAAATTACCTTTGTCGAGGATGGTGGTCCGGTATTGAATCTGATGGCTCCAGGGGTTGCCATCGGCAAAACCATAGGCCTTGTATACTTCTGTGGCTGCGGTGTAGGTGTGCAGTGCAGGCATAGTTTTACCTAAAATCTCGAGATCCACAAAATCGATGGGAAGCACATTGGGCCAATCGGCTGTAATCGTGGTTTCGCCAATCGCGGTTACGAGCTGCATGTCGGATTTAACCGGAAATTCCGGATATTTTCCTGATGATCGGGTGGCAACAAAAAGGAGGAGACTTTCGGCAGGGGGCAATGAATATTCGAACCTCACCGCTTTACCGTCGCCGGTTACGGGGTATTCAAAAATTTCGCCGGTAAAGGCATTCATAGCCAAAACCCTGGCGCCACGGGTGATGATTTGACCGCTGGCAATCTCTTCGAGGCTGGAATTGGCAAGGAAGATAATCTGACCATCTTCAAGCACCCTGCGGTGGTGATACAGGTTCCCTCCCGGATTCATTTCAAACCGGATGGTGGAGCTTTGGAAATGGAGAGAAGAGGCATCGATATCGGCGGCATTGCCGGCAATAAGATTGGTAGCCGGTGCGGCAAAAAACTGCTGGATTTCATCATTTAAAGCGCCATCAATTCTGTCGGGAGCGGAGAAAGTTACTACTTTGCCACCTGCATCGAGGAAAACTTTCAGCAGTTCGAAGGTAGTTCTGTCGAGCGACTCCGTATCGGGAGGAATCACCACCACAGAATAGGAACTTCGCCCAACTCTGAATTTCGCTTTTTCGACGGCTCCATGATTGTGAATAATGTTTTCGGACCCTAAATCATACTCAACCTTGCTCTTTTCGAGAAGGGTTACAAAAGCCTGAAAACCACTCCCGATTACGTTGAATTGCTGATTACGGCCGTTTGGAAGGTAGGAGTCATACAGCCATGCCGAAGTGGTAGGTTCAATAACGAGAATGGAGTTTTCCTGTCTGCCCGATGAAAGGGCCAGAGAGAGACGGGCATAATAGTGGTTAAGATACCCGTAACTTTTCCACCAGGGATTGTGGACGGCAAACGAAGGGGGGTAGTCGTATTTTCGTGCACCTGCGATGGAATAGTAGGAGAGGTGCTGGTTCATAAGATTTACACCCAGTGCATATTCCCAATCGCCAAGCCTTTTCAGATCGCGGAAGGTAATCTCCCACCCGGCACCTCCATAGGTTTCGCTAAGTGTGCGGTGGCGTCCAAATTGGTTGGCCACACTTGCCAGCTCCTTTACCGCTCTGATATTGCCGAACTGAGCATTCGGCGAAACTTCGTTAAACTGGTTAAAGAGCATGTCTATCCCGGGCAGGTCGTGGTAGGCATACATAGCCATATTGTCACCACCCAGTCGCATCGAAGGCCATCCGTGTTCCCAATAGTGTCCGGTAAACTTGAGATTTTTTGAAGCAAGATATTCGCTCATTGGCACCGAATAGCGCTCTATGAAAAGACGCAAAAGAGTTTGTGTATAGTTGTGTCGAACCCGTTTCCAATCGCCCTCTTCTGTCCATAGCAAAGGAAGCAGAGGAACCAGGTCGTAACCCCAATGGGATTCAAAAACTTCAAAAAGGTCGGGTGTCCAGCGTATACCGCCAGGGGTATTGATTTCCGGTTCGTCGGTAAAAAGCCCCGGAACGCTCTTGCCAAACTCATCTCCTGCCACCTTTTCATATCCGGGCATGGTTACTTCTATAAACTTTTCGGTCACCCCGGGGTAGAGCATATCTACGTACGAAAATCCTCCAAACCAGCCTGAAACACGGTAGAAGGTTTTTGTAAGCAGGATGTAATGACCCGGTTTTCCCACCTCCATGGATGCATTTTGCGTAACATCTGTATATTGGTCTCCGGTTTTTTTCAATATCATGTAGTACTTATCGTAGTCGGAAGGAACTGTTTCGGAAACTTCGGGCATCAATCCCTGACCCTGGTTGTAGGATTCGGGCATTTGCGCAGGCACATGACCGCCTGCAAAACCACTCGGGTAGGAGTTCTCGTCGTAAATCCAAACCTCCATTCCTAGCTCTTTCCCCTTATCCACTGCAAACCTGAAGAGCTCGTACCATTCGTCTGAGGCATATTCAGTTACCAATCCGGGGCGAGGGTGAAAAATGACCCCGCCGCACCCTTTGGCTTTAAAATCCTCCAGTCTCTCGGCGATTCCTTCGGGCGTAGTAATTTCGTTCAAAACAAAGAATGGAATGGTCCCATAGGCAGCCGGTGGCGAGCTAAATTCGCGCTCAAGATCAGAAAAACGAGTGATGGCTCCTTCAGGATATTGTCCTTTTGGGGCTTGACATGAAACAGAAAGTATCAGGAGTAACGCTCCCCAGATACAGGATTTGTAAGTACGAAACATGGCAGTAAGAGTTTGCTTAATGGTTTAAAGAATAAAACAGTCTAAAGAAAGAGCGTTTTTGTTCGAGGCAGTTAAAATAGCATATTTTTTTGATGAAAGAGTTGAATTTCTGTAATCTAAAAACGACTAATTTGCAGAAGATAAAATTTTTGTAGCGTATTGCTCCATAGGGGAATAACCGTTCATAAACATTAAGGCATAAAGGACAGCTTTTCGGGGTGGCCATAAACAATTTGACAATTATGGATTGAATTTTGTTTTGGCATAAATCGCGGAGAATTTCGCAGGCACCTGAAGGGTAATCCTGATGGTATAAAAAAATATTAAGTAATCAGTAAATATGAATTTTAAAAGCTTTTGCATGAAAGGAATTGGACGTTCGATGGTTGCCAAATGGTTGTTGGCGATGGTATTTGTGGTAGGAGGAAGTTGGTTGTCTATGGCAAGCATGTCTGGTCAGAAGCTAACCAATGCCGAAAAGTTGGGGTTTCCCAAGGGGAAAAAGGTGATATTGCTACACAACGACGACGCGGGGATGTGTGTTGAAGCAAACGATGCAACCAAATTTTACATTGAGAAGGGATATGTTACTTCAGCTGCGGTTATGATGCCATGTCCAGCTGCCCGTGAAATGGTGGAGTGGGCTAAACAGCATCCCAATGCCGATATTGGGGTACACCTGACGCTCACCAGCGAGTGGAAAACTTACCGGTGGTCAACCATGGTGGATAAAGCGCTGGTTCCCGGTCTGATCGATGGCCAGGGTATGATGTGGCCCGATGTCCGGTCGGTGGTAATGAATGCCTCTCCGGCGGAAGTTGAGAAAGAGATTAGAGCACAAATTGAGAGTATGTTGGCTTTGGGCTATAAGCCAACTCATATCGATACCCATATGGGTACCCTTTATGGCTCGGCCGAATTCGTAAAGGTGTTTCTTAAAATTGCCGAAGAGTATCGTCTGCCGGCCAATGCCATCGATATTTCGGATCCCAAAATTGCCCAGCAGTTTCGTGCTCAGGGTTATCCTATTACTGCCGAGGTGGTAGAGATCATGAACCAGTATACCTTACCCAAACTCGACAACTTTGGCAGTGTGCCCAAAGGGAGTACTTATCAGGAAGTACGCGACAATTTCTTCGCCTATGTGAACAGTCTGGAGAGTGGTCTCACCGAGATAATATTTCATGCGTCGGTTCCCACAGAGAACATGAAAACCATTACCGGATCGTGGCAGCAGCGGGGCTGGGAGGCAGAACTTTTTGCCGATCCGGTTGTACATAAGTTCTTTGCCGACAACGACATAATTCTCACCAACTGGAGGGAGATTATGGAACGCTTTGAAGCACGTAATTGATAAATATGCTATAGCTCCCTCTGATTGAAGTCCGGAGGGAGCTCTTTTCTAAACCTAGTGCCAGGGCTCAACAACTAAGTTGTTAAACCTCAAAAAGTGTTGAGTCTCAACAAAAACACTCAGGTATGTAACTAAACCCAAAACTTATAGAAATATGAAAAAAAATCAGGGAATTTCAAGGCGGGGTTTCATCGAAACTACTGCAACCGCTGCAGCCGGCTTTACCATTGTGCCCAGCAATGTAATAGCAGGTTTGGGGCACAAAGCTCCCAGCGACAAACTGAACATTGCCGGTATTGGTATTGGAGGTATGGGCCGGGGCAACATCCAGCGAATGGCAGGTGAAAACATCGTTGCGCTTTGCGATGTCGACTGGACTACAGGCGGACGCATTAATGTGCCGGCTGTTTTTGAGACTTATCCGCAGGCTGCCCGATACAAGGACTGGCGCAGGATGTACGACGAGATGGGAAAATCGATCGACGCTATTATGTGTTCGACTTCCGATCACACCCACGCCATTATTACTGCACATGCGATTGCTATGGGAAAACATGCGTTTACCCAGAAGCCACTGACGCACAGCGTTTATGAGTCGCGACTTCTCACACGTTTGGCCGATAAGTACAAGGTGGCCACACAAATGGGTAACCAGGGTTCTTCGGCTGAAGGGGTGCGGCAAATTTGCGAATGGATATGGAATGGTGAAATTGGAGAGGTAGTTAAAATCGAGGCCTACACCAACCGGCCTACCTGGCCGCAGGGAATGTTGGCTCCTACCGTCGAACAACCGATTCCGGCAGAACTCGATTGGGATCTCTTCATAGGCCCGGCAAAATACCGCCCCTATAATGCCGCATATCACCCATGGGTATGGCGTGGCTGGTGGGATTTTGGTACCGGAGCATTGGGCGATATGGCTTGCCATGTGATGCACCCCGTTTTTGCAGCAATGAAACTCACCTATCCGACTAAGGTGTCGGGTAGCTCAACGCCATTCACTCCCGACAGTCCTCCTGG
>DIUI01000108.1 GCA_002428215.1 Prolixibacteraceae bacterium UBA6162 | reverse complement strand
ACTTCGACGGTGACCAGATGGCTGTTCACCTTCCGCTAGGGAATGCAGCTATCCTGGAAGCACAGCTTCTGATGCTTGCTTCGCACAACCTGCTCAACCCTGCTAATGGTGCGCCTATTACAGTTCCTTCGCAGGACATGGTACTGGGTCTGTATTATATGACCAAAGCTCGTCCTGGCTCGAAAGGCGAAGGGATGATTTTCTATTCGCCCGATGAGGTTGAAATCGCCTTCAACGAGGGAGTGGTAGGTATGCATACTGTAATTAAAGTAAAAGTTGAAGATGTTGATGAGAAGGGTGAATTTTTTCACCACATCATAGAAACTACCGTTGGCCGTGTACTCTTTAATGAGCACGTTCCCAAATCGGTTGGTTATATCAATCAATTGCTGACCAAGAAATCATTGCGCGATATCATCTCCCTGGTATTTAAGAAAGCCGGAAATGCAGCAACTGTTGCCTTCCTCGACGATATTAAATATTCTGGATACTATTGGGCATATCGCGGAGGATTGTCGTTCAATCTCGATGATGTTATTATTCCGGAAGATAAAGCCCAGATCGTAGCCGAAGGTTACAAAGAGGTTGATGAGGTTATGGCCAATTACAACATGGGTTTCATCACCAATAACGAACGGTACAATCAGGTAATTGACATTTGGACACATGCCAATGCCAAACTCACAAACTCTGTGATGAAAACACTGAGTACCGATAAGCAGGGTTTCAATTCCATCTATATGATGCTTGATTCCGGAGCACGGGGTTCGAAAGAACAGATTCGGCAGCTTTGCGGTATGAGGGGACTGATGGCCAAACCGCAAAAGTCGGGATCTACCACTTCGCAAATTATTGAAAACCCAATTCTTGCCAACTTCAAGGAGGGTCTTTCGGTACTTGAGTACTTTATTTCTACCCACGGTGCCCGTAAGGGTTTGGCGGATACTGCGCTCAAAACAGCCGATGCTGGTTACCTTACACGTCGACTTGTTGACGTAGCACAAGATGTTATTATCAACGAAGACGACTGTGGTACGCTGCGTGGTTTGATAGCTACCGCTATCAAGAACAACGAAGAGGTTGTCGCATCGCTCTCAGAACGTATTCTCGGGCGTACATCGGTTCACGATATTTATCATCCGTTCAACGGAGATCTGATTGTGAAGTCGGGCGATGAGATTACTGAAGAGGTAGTGGCGATTATCGATGAATCACCCATCGAGAGTGTTGAAATTCGCTCTGTGCTTACCTGCGAATCAGAAGTGGGTGTGTGTGCCAAATGCTATGGTCGTAATCTTGCTTCCGGAAATAAAGTTCAAAGGGGTGAGGCCGCCGGGGTTATCGCTGCACAATCGATTGGCGAACCTGGTACCCAGCTTACATTGAGGACTTTCCACGTAGGGGGTATTGCCGGCAACATTTCAGCACAATCGTCTGTAGTTTCAAAATACGATGGATATGCCGAAATTGAGGAATTAAGAACGGTAGAGTATCTTGACCGCGATAACAACAATGTTGACATCGTAGTGAGCCGTTTGGCAGAGCTAAAGATTATCGATAAAAATACAAATATTCAACTGTCAAGTCACACCATCCCTTATGGTTCTAAACTATATATCAAGAACGGGGCCAGTGTTTCAAAGGGTATGCTCCTTTGCGAATGGGATCCATACAACGGTGTGATTATTTCAGAATTCGAAGGAACCATCAGATTCGATAACCTGGAGGAGGGTATTACCTTCCGCGAAGAGTCGGACGAGCAGACTGGTTACAATGAAAAAGTAATTATAGAAACCCGTGATAAGACCCGAAATCCTTCGATCCATATTTTGGATGCGAAAGGCGAAATGATACGTGCTTATAACCTTCCTGTAGGGGGTCACCTTTCGGTGAACAACAAAGAGAAGGTTAGGGCCGGGCAGGTTTTGGTCAAAATTCCGCGGGCAGCTGGTAAGGCAGGTGATATCACAGGTGGTTTGCCCCGTGTAACTGAACTTTTCGAAGCCCGTAATCCATCGAACCCTGCTGTGGTTTCTGAAATCGATGGAGAGGTGTCGCTGGGTAAAATTAAACGTGGTAACCGCGAAATTGTGATTACTTCCAAAACCGGAGAGGTTAAGCGTTACCTTGTGCAGCTATCAAAACAGATACTGGTGCAGGATAACGACTATATCCGCGCTGGAACCCCGCTTTCAGATGGTGCTATTACGCCATCCGATATTCTTGCCATTAAAGGCCCAACGGCTGTGCAGGAGTACATTCTGAATGAAGTACAGGACGTGTATCGTATGCAGGGGGTAAAAATCAACGATAAGCACTACGAAGTAATTATTCGTCAGATGATGCGGAAGGTTGAAATTGAAGATCCGGGTGATACTCGCTTCCTCGAAAAGCAGATTGTGGACAAGAATGAGTTCATGGCAGAGAATGATTGGATTTATAACAAAAAGGTTGTTATAGAAGCAGGTGATGCCGAAGGTCTGCATGCCGGTCAGATTATTTCTGCCCGTCGTTTACGCGACGAAAATTCGGTACTGCGTCGTAAAGACAAGAAGCTGGTTGAGGGCCGTGATGCCATACCGGCAACATCGAGCCAGGTGCTCCAGGGAATAACACGTGCTGCTCTTCAAACCAGAAGCTGGTTGTCGGCTGCATCGTTCCAGGAAACTACCAAAGTGCTCAATGAGGCTGCTACTCAAGGTAAGATGGACTACCTCGACGGACTGAAAGAGAATGTAATCTGTGGGCATCTTATTCCTGCAGGTACAGGTCTCAAGGAGTATAAAAACCTCGTGGTCGGTTCAAAAACTGAATACGATCTGATGGTAGAAATGAAAGAGCCTGTTGAGGAAGAAGAATAGCGATATACTATGAGTAAACCAGATCAAAATCAGTCACAGCTCAATATTGAGTTGAGCGAAGAGATCGCTCAGGGAACCTATTCCAATCTGGCAGTTATAACCCATTCGAGCTCTGAGTTTGTACTCGATTTCCTAAGGGTTATGCCGGGCGTACCCAAGGCGAATGTAAAGTCGCGTATAATTCTAACCCCTGAGCATGCCAAACGGCTGCTGCTAGCCCTACAGGACAACCTGGGCAAGTTTGAAAGGGTTTACGGAGCCATTCCGGTTAACACTGGCAACGATCCGATGATGCCACCGATGGGGTTTGGAGGCCCTACGGCACAAGCATAAAATTGAAAGGAAAAGGAGCTGCAAGGCTCCTTTTTTTTTCGTTACTGCTGGTTATTGGAATATTAGATTATTGCAGTTAAATATTCGTCTTGTAACTATCTGATTTATCTTCCGGTTAATGGATGTGGAAATTACTCGTGAAGCAAGCCGATCATCAGTATAATGCATTTGCCCCTCTCTTTTATTTGGCTGTTTCGCATCAAATGATAATTTTGTACCTACAGTCCCTTCGTTAGCGATCCGGTTTAGAGGTCTGTTAATCGGGAAGACTGAGTGAATCAATCCATTATCAACTACAAACCTGACCATCAATCAAGCAGTTTATCATCGCTCGCGGGCAATCCGTAATTAAGTGGGAAGTACACCAAAGCGTTGTTGGTTATTCATCGATGCTGCTCAATACATTTACAATATGAAAGCTATACGTATAATAGTTCTGGCCAAACAGGTTCCAGATACACGAAATGTGGGAAAAGATGCCATGAAGGCAGATGGTACCGTTAACCGGGCGGCTTTACCTGCTATTTTTAATCCAGAGGATTTGAATGCTCTGGAACAGGCACTGCAAATTAAAGACCGGATAGCCGGGAGTACAATAACCGTGCTTACAATGGGTCCCGGAAGGGCAGCAGACATCATTCGTGAGGGTTTGTTCCGAGGTGCTGATGATGGTATTTTGCTGAGTGATCGTGCTTTTGCCGGCTCCGACACACTTGCTACATCCTATGCTCTTGCGCAAGCCATCCGTCGTATGGGCCCATTCGATCTGATAGTCGCCGGCCGGCAGGCTATCGATGGTGATACAGCGCAGGTTGGTCCCCAGGTTGCCGAGAAACTGGATTTACCACAGATAACCTATGTGGAGCAGGTGATTGACATTTCAGAGCGAAATTTGGTGGTCAAAAGACGCCTGGAAAGGGGCGTCGAGGAGGTTTCATGTCCCCTGCCTGTGCTCATAACGGTAAATGGCTCGGCTAATGCGTGTCGTGCCCGAAACGCAAAGCTTATTATGAAGTATAAGCACGCAAAAACGGTTTCTGAAATTCAAAGTGCCAACGAAGATTACCTTCATCTATACAACGACAGGCCTTATCTCAACATAACCGAATGGTCGGTAAATGAAATTGAAACCGATTCCGAACAGCTCGGATTAAACGGATCGCCCACCAAGGTGAAAAAGATCGATAACGTTGTACTTATGGCCAAAGCGTCGAAGGTTATATCATCGTCTGACGAGGATATTGACTGGTTGATGAAAGAGCTGATCGAAAGTCATGCTGTAGGTTGATTCTCCGGAATCCAAGAATCTTGTATTTCGTAATCATGTAATGCATTTGTTTCAGAATAGAAAAACCAACTATGAATAATCTTTTTGTTTATTGTGAAATTGAGGATGGTGCGGTGGCTGAGGTGAGTCTTGAGTTGCTGTCGAAAGGCCGAAAATTGGCTGATACCCTGAAGTGCCATCTGGAGGCTGTGCTTATAGGCCATAAAGTGGAAGCTTTGGCCAATACCTTGTATCCTTACGGTGTCGATGTGGTTCATACTGCCGATGATCCACGTTTAGATCCTTATCAGACACTTCCACACACCTCAATTCTGGTGAAATTGTTTGAGCAGGAGAAGCCACAGATAGCCCTAATGGGTGCGACCTCTATTGGTCGAGATCTGGGTCCCCGGGTTTCGTCGGCTTTGCACAGTGGTTTAACCGCCGATTGCACCAGTCTGGAGATTGGTGACCATGAGGATAAGAAGGCAGGGAAAATCTACAAGGATTTGCTCTACCAAATAAGGCCTGCCTTCGGCGGAAATATCATTGCTACCATAATAAATCCCGACTGCCGTCCGCAAATGGCGACGGTTCGCGAGGGGGTGCTTAAAAAGGAGGTATTAGATACTGACTACAAAGGGATTGTTCGGCCTATTGATGTGGCTTCTTCAGTAAAGGATGAAGATTTTGTAATTGAAATCATTAGCCGGCACATCGAGAAAAGCAAGATTAATCTTAAGGGCGCACCCATTGTGGTGGCCGGTGGCTATGGGGTAGGTTCGCGCGAGAACTTTGAATTATTGTATGAACTCGCTTCAGTATTAGGGGGAGAGGTTGGTGCTTCAAGAGCAGCAATTGATGCAGGATACGCGTCACATGAAAGGCAAATTGGTCAGACAGGTGTAACTGTCCGCCCAAAATTATACATAGCCTGTGGCATATCAGGGCAGATTCAGCACCGGGCAGGAATGGAGGAGTCGGCTCAGATTGTAGCCATAAATACCGACCCGGATGCTCCCATCAATGCTATTGCCGACTATGTAATTACCGGCGATGTGGCTGAAATAGTGCCCAAGATGATTAAGTATTACCGCAGCAATATCAAATAGTGCAACGTTATTATTAATACCGAAGAAAATGGCCAATTTTTACACCGATAACAGAGACCTCAAATTTCATCTTTCTCATCCAATGATGGAGAAGATTGTGTACTTGAAAGAGCACGGTTTCGCCGACAAAAGTAAATTCGATTTTGCCCCGCTTGACTTTGAGGACGCCATTGATAATTACGACAAAGTACTTGAGGTGGTGGGTGAAATCTGTGCAGACATTATCTCCCCCAATGCTGAAGGGGTTGATGCACAGGGGCCTGAGGTGATAGATGGCCATGTTAAATATGCCGATGGGACTCAGTTGAATCTGGATGCACTTATTAAAGGAGGCTTGATGGGGATGGCACTTCCGCGGCAATATGGCGGGTTGAACTTCGCAAACGTGCCCTACATTATGGCGGCTGATATTGTTTCTCGTGCCGATGCCGGCTTTGTTAATATATGGGGTTTGCAGGATTGCGCCGAAACAATCAATGAGTTTGCATCGGAAGAGCAGAAAGCAAAATACCTTCCTCTGGTAGCCGCAGGTTCTACCATGGCGATGGATCTTACCGAGCCTGATGCCGGTTCCGATTTGCAGGCGGTGCAGCTCAAGGCCACATGGGATGAGGCACGGGGAGTTTGGCTATTGAATGGGGTAAAGCGTTTTATCACCAATGGCGACGGTCATATTTCGCTGGTTCTGGCTCGAAGTGAGTCGGGTACCAAGGATGGGCGTGGGCTTTCTATGTTCATACATCACAAGGAGACCGGAGGTGTAACGGTTCGCCGCATTGAACACAAAATGGGAATTATTGGATCTCCAACCTGTGAATTGGTTTTCAAGGATGCACCGGCAGAGATTGTTGGTGACCGGAAGCTAGGATTAATTAAATATGTAATGGCGCTTATGAATGGCGCGCGTCTGGGAATTGCAGCGCAGTCGGTTGGTATTTCGGAAGCTGCCTATCGTGAGGCTTTATCCTATGCGAATGAGAGGGTACAGTTTAACCGCGCCATTATTCGTTTTCCTGCAGTTTACGAGATGGTATCAACTATGAAAGCCAAGCTTGATGCTTCGCGTACATTACTTTACGAGACAGCCCGGTTTGTTGATATTTACAAGGCTTATGAACACATCGCCAAGGAACGAAAGCTGGAATCGGACGAACGCCAGGAGATGAAACAATATTCCAGATTGGCCGATCTGTTTACTCCGCTTGTAAAAGGATTAACCAGCGAGTTTTGCAATCAGCTGGCATACGATGCGGTGCAGATACACGGCGGTTCTGGTTTCATGAAGGACTATCCAGTCGAAAGGATTTACCGCGATGCCCGGATTACTACTATCTATGAGGGTACCACCCAGTTGCAGGTTGTAGCGGCCATAAGGGGGGTGACTACCGGTGCCTATCTCGAAAAGATCCGGGAGTATGAGTCGGCGAAGGTAGCTCCTGAACTGGCTTATTTAAAGCGATCACTAATAATAATGACCGAAGAGTACGCCCATGCGGTCGATCACGTGCTGACAGTTGAAGACACGGAGTATGTCGACTTTCATGCCCGGCGCATGGTAGAGATGGCTGGATATATTATTATGGGCTACCTTTTGATGCTGGATGCCAACCGTGATCGGGAGTATGTTCGCTCGGCGCGTAACTTCATCAGGCTGGCAAAGGCTGCTGTTGCTGGGCATGCTACTTTTATTGGCAACAGTTCGATTGAGGATTTGGGGTTCTACAAATACCAGCCTGTATAATTGTTGAGATTTATGCAACTTCTGTGTTAAGATTGCGTAAATAAACTTCCATGCCAAATTCTTAATGCTGATGCATTGAAATACATCAATTTAGGTTGTGGAGGCAACACTTCAGGTCAAATTTATGCTTGTTGGTTGTTGTACACTCGAAAAACCTCTTTAGATTTGCAGCCGCTAAAGCAGGAGTTCATTAAAGAGTTTTTTGGGTAAATATTGGGGTTACAGTGAGTGATTATTTGCTTTAGTTTGATCCATAGAAAGGGGTTGATAAAATAAAACTCAGAAAATTTGCCTTAAAATTTTGCAGAAGTAAAAATTGTTTCTACTTTTGCCGACCCAAAAGCGACTGAGCCTCGAGTAGGCGGAGTTAGAAAAGGGAAAACCGGAAGGAGTTTTTAAAGAAGTTACCGGATGGTTTTAATGAGATTTTTTACCTTAAGATTTGGGCTATGTGAATAGCGAGGGAGATTAAGGGGAATGAATTAGGAAAGAAGTTCTTTAAGATAATGAAGCACAAAAAGCAAGGTTTAAAACAAGACCTTAGTTAAATTCACTAGAGTAAATCACTTTGAGCGAAAGAGAAACATAAACTTTTTGAATTACATCGGAG
>DIUI01000017.1 GCA_002428215.1 Prolixibacteraceae bacterium UBA6162 | reverse complement strand
AGCGAGTTATACACATCCTCAACTGCATAAAAGTGACCGCGTCCCTGTTTGTAATCGCGGGAGAAAAGATAACCAGCCCACAGTACTACAAACTCGGGAACCTCCTCCAGCATATCTACCGTTGCATTTCCGCCATGTTTGCTGCGAAACGTGGTGTCGGAAGTTCCGTAATAAGATTGAAACTGACGAGGATAATTTTGTCCCCATACCTCATTGCGAGGCTCAAAATCACCTATTTCAACCATCGCCTGATTGGCAAAAACGGCTTCGGCCCGACGTTCAACAATAGTAGAGGCCAGCAACCCCAATAAAAACACCACCAGAACAGTGGCAAAAAAGAGCGCCCATGCCACCATAGGCTTCTTCTCGGTTAACTCGGAAATAGTTTTCATTATTTTAAATATTTATTTATTACCTAACATTTTTTTCATCCATTCAGGTACGGGGCTCTGCGGAGTGGGAACGCGCGCAAAAGGGGTACTTGAGAGCGAATTCACCCGGCCATGCGGCACCTCACGATGACATTCCACGCAACGGCGGCCTTCTCGTATGGCACGATGCATGGGAGAACTGGCCTCCAGTCGCGAATCGCGGATCAGATCCTCATGACAACGAATACAGTTGTTTTGTACAGCCTCGGCCCCAGCAGTTTTTATATGAATAACCTGAGGCTCAAGCCTGAGTGTAAACATCACAGAATGCCGCAATCCATCCATTGCTTTGAAATAGTATGTATTGAAGACGTTGTCCTGTGGTACATGGCAATCGTTGCATACAGCCACCTCTCTGTGCGAACTATGCGACCATGTTGCATATTGCGGACTCATTATATGACAGTTTACACAGGTCTTCGGATTGTCAGAGATATACGAGTGCGCCTCAGCCAAATAGAAGGTAAAGGCAGCCAAACCAATAAAGATGGCCGATACCATCATCACCGGAAAGCGCCATCTGGTTGGTGGTAAAATTTTTCGCAGCATAAGAATGAGTTTATTCTTTTCGATTCACAAAAATTGGTAATCAATTGCAAACTTTTTGTATCAATTGTTACAGATCCGAAAATCATTTGCCATTTTTTCGGACAATGGATTGCTTTACCAACTTGAGATAACTGTGTTCTCTATATACCAGCAATTGGCAAGTTGGTTACATGCTTTTCAACATACCGACTGATGAATGCTATCCGGCTGTGTGCTTTTCAGGTGGTGGCCAAAACTCTTCGACTCTGTTAATATGAATTGATCGGGTTTACATCTAAATTTGGATATCTTTTCGCGTTTTGCTATTACAGTTGTATATTTGGCAGGGATTAAACCAGCAATATGAAGCGGATAGCGATACAGGGAATTGCAGGCTCATTTCACGAAGATGCGGTGAGACTTTACTATAACGACGATGTTGAGATTGTTGAGTGCCGTTCGTTTACCAGCGTATGTGAGCAAATTGACACCGACAAAGTGGAATTGGCAGCCATGGCCATTGAAAATTCAATTGCCGGCAGTCTGCTCAACAACTATCAGCTGATTCGTGACTACCATCTCAAGATTATCGGTGAAATTTACATTCACATTCAGATGAATCTGATGGTAGCGGGCAACACCAGAAAAAAGGATATTACCGACATATACTCTCATCCGATTGCCCTTAAGCAATGTGCAGAGTACCTCGAAAAGGTTTTCCCCAATGTGCAACTGCACGAAATGAGCGACACCGCTGCTTCGGCCAAATTTATTGCCGAAAAACAGCCAGCAGGCGCTGCCGCCATCGGAAACCTGCGATCGGCAGAGATATACGGTCTCAATGTTTTAGAATCCAACATTGAAACGAATAAAAAGAACTACACCCGATTTCTGTTTCTTTCCAAGCAGGCCGAAATCAACGGGAAGGCGAACAAAGCATCGATTTGTTTCGAAGTAGGCCATTTTTATGGTGCCCTGGCCAGAATACTAAACACTTTTGCCGAAAACCACATCAACCTGACCAAAATCCAGTCGGTCCCCATCATTGGAAAACCCAATGAATACACCTTCCATGTCGACATTGAATGGGAGTCGCTCGACAATTACGAAAGAGCCATTCACCTGGTACTTAAAAATGTTTCGAGTCTGGCTATTCTGGGAGAATATACAAGGGGAGAACTGGCCATTCATAATCAGTAACTGCAATAAAAACCAAAAACAACACAGATACCATGAGTAAAATTGGAATATTTTTTGGCCCACAGAAAGGTTCGGTGAACCGGGTAGCAGATATGATTCGCGACAAAATTGGCTCCGACAAGGTAGAAATGGTACATGTCAAAACTGCCACCCCGGAAGATTTCAATCGTTTTGATAAGATCATTTTTGGCATCTCTACCGTTGGCACAGAAACCTGGAATGCAAGCATCAACAAAAGTGACTGGGGTATATTTTTGCCACAAGTAAGCGAGGGCGATTTCAAAGGCAAGATTGTTGCCATATTCGGACTGGGAAATAGTGTTACCTATACAGCCAGTTTTGTAGATTTTATGGGTCTGCTTGCCCATGAGCTCATGAAAACCGATGCCCGAATTGTAGGACAGGTCTCCACCGACGGCTATGACTTTGAAGAGTCGGCAGCAATTTTCGACGGTATGTTTATAGGACTACCCCTCGACGAAGATTTCGAAGCAGAACTCACCCCCGAGCGGTTGGATAACTGGCTCGAAACCCTTCGTTCCGACTTCGGATTCTGACCCTGATTTAAATCATAGAATATTTTTTTGCCCACTTTGCTTTTAGTTGAGAAGCACTGACCGCTCCCTTTTTAAAATAGTAAACCATCGACAGCTGGTTTCTTGCTATTTATCAGAAGTTAAAATTTTGAGCCTGGAGGAGATTTGGAGAATTTCCAAACCTTTGCTTCCTTTATATAAAATTAGGGTAAGATGATCGAAACACTCATTCCCAAAGACATCATCGACAGTGAAATCAGAAACCTAAGAATCTCTGATCCGGGCAATGCAACCATCCGTGAGATTGTTGCGCTTGTCAACGCTGTCGAGGCCAAAACAGGTGAAAAGTACATCCGAATGGAGATGGGGGTACCTGGCCTTCCTGCAGCTCAAGTAGGTGTTGAAGCCGAGATTGAGGCACTGAAAAACGGGGTTGCATCTGTTTATCCGATGGTCGACGGGATAAAACCACTCAAAGAGGAGACCTCCCGTTTCATTAAGGCATTTATGGATATCGATGTCGAGCCTCAGGGCTGCATCCCCACAGTAGGGGTTATGCAAGGCAGCTATACCGCTTTTCTTGCCGCCGGACACACCGATCCTGCAAAAAATACCGCTCTTTTTATCGACCCGGGATTTCCGGTACAGAAACAGCAGTTAATGGTTATGGGGCTACCCTATGCTACATTCGATGTATACAACTATCGGGGTGCTAAATTAAAAGCCAAATTGGAGTCCTATCTCTCGAAGGGGAACATCTGCTCCATTATCTATTCTAACCCCAATAACCCCAGCTGGATTTGTTTTACCGAAGAGGAGCTGTCCATAATAGGCGAACTGGCTACCCGATACGACGTTATCGTTATGGAAGATTTGGCCTACTTTGGCATGGATTTCCGCAAAGATCTCTATTCACCGGGCAGAGCGCCTTATCAGCCAACAGTTGCCAGATACACCGAGAACTATATACTTTTCATCTCAGGGTCTAAAATTTTCTCCTACGCCGGACAGCGTTGTGGAGTTATGGCCATCTCAAACAGCCTCTATCAAAGAGAGTATCCTGCGCTTTCGAAACGCTTCAACTGTAGCACTTTTGGCTGTACCATCGTACAACGAATTCTTTATGCCTTAACCTCCGGCGTTAGCCATTCGGCACAATATGCACTTGCAGCAATGTTCAAAGCAGCCACCGACGGAAAGTTCAATTTTGTAAATGAAGTCACCGAATATGGAAAGAAGGCCTCTGTTATGAAGCAGCTCTTTCTTAACAACGGATTTCACCTGGTGTATGATGCCGACCTGGATGAACCTTTAGCCGATGGCTTCTATTTCACCATTGGATATGGGAAAATGACCGGATCGGAGCTGGTTCACAACCTGCTCTATTATGGAGTTAGTGCAATTGCACTAAAAAACACTGGCAGCGACAAAGAGGGCCTAAGGGCATGCGTTTCGCATGTTTACCGCTCGCAATTCGACGATCTGGAGCAGCGGCTCCAGCGCTTTCATAAAAACTTCAGGGATTAGAATTCCCTCATTATAAATCATGGACTTCAAAAATTCCACCATATGGCTAAAGTGAGAGGTGCCGTAATCGTTGATCTGGAGGGTTGCAAAGGATGCGGCCTCTGTGTCGTAGCTTGTCCGCACGATGTGTTGGACCTCAACAATGAAGTGAACAGCCGCGGCTATCACTACTCCTACATGAAAAATCCGGAAAACTGCATTGGATGCTCCAACTGCGGTGTAGTATGTCCCGATACCTGCCTTACCATTTACCGGGTTAAAATATAGAATGATAACCAAAGTTTGAGATTGTTATGGGTGAAATACGACTAATGAAGGGAAATGAAGTCATTGCAGAAGCTGCCATCAGATGTGGTTGCGATGGCTACTTTGGATATCCCATTACCCCACAGTCGGAGGTAATGGAGACACTTATGGAACTTAGGCCATGGGAAACCACCGGGATGGTGGTTCTGCAAGCCGAGAGCGAAGTGGCTTCCATTAATATGGTATATGGAGCTGCGGCTACCGGAAAGAAAGCCATGACCTCATCGTCTAGTCCTGGGGTAAGTCTTATGATGGAAGGAATCTCATACATTGCCGGTGCTGAACTGCCATGTCTGATTGTAAATGTTCAGCGGGGCGGCCCGGGACTTGGAACCATACAACCATCGCAGGCCGACTACAACCAGGCAGTTAAAGGGGGAGGTCACGGCGATTACCGCCTTATCACCCTGGCACCCTCATCGGTGCAGGAAATGCACGATTTTGTAGCGCTTGCATTCGACCTTGCATTTAAATACCGCAACCCAGCCATGATTCTAACCGATGGAGCACTGGGTCAGATGATGGAGAAAGTAGAACTCTCTGATTTTACTCCTCGCTGGACAGCCGAAGAAATCGAGAAGTCTAACGGCAGCTGGGCTACTACCGGAAAAAGAAATGGGCAGCCACAAAGGGTAATTACCTCCCTGGAAATGGACTCCCACAAAATGGAACAGAACAACCTCAGATTTCAGGAGAAATTCCAGACCATAGAAGCCAACGAAGTGCGTTTCGAAAAATTAATGTGCGACGATGCAGACTATATATTGGTCGCTTTTGGCACCTCTGCCAGGATCTGTGAAAAAGCTGTAGAACTCGGTAGACAGAAAGGAATCAAAGTTGGCCTGCTCCGGCCCATTACACTATGGCCATTCCCGTCGAAAGAGATCGCCAATATGACCTGCCATGTTAAAGGATTCCTTTCGGTTGAAATGAGTGCAGGTCAGATGGTCGACGACATCAAACTCTCGGTTTTTAACGCCCGATGCAACCGTCCGGTTGAATTTTTTGGCCGCATGGGCGGAATTTTGCCGGGACCCGACGAAGTTCTGGCAGCACTCGAATCCAAACTTATCAAAGAATAGCACCATGGATATCAAGGATATTGTAAAACCAGAAAACCTGGTGTACGACAAATCAAAACTCCAGATCGACACTATTATGCACTACTGTCCGGGCTGCAGCCATGGTGTGGTGCATAAAATATTGGCCGAAGTTATCGAAGAACTCGATATACAGGAAAAAACCATTGGTGTATCTCCCGTTGGTTGTGCGGTATTTGCCTACAATTACGTCGATATCGACTGGCAACAGGCTGCCCACGGCCGGGCCCCTGCCGTCGCAACCGGGATTGCCAGAACCAATCCCGATAAAATAGTTTTCACCTATCAGGGCGATGGTGATCTTGCCTCCATCGGTGCCGGCGAGATTCTTCATGCCTGCAACCGTGGAGAAAATCTGCTGGTGATTTTTATCAACAATGCCATATATGGTATGACGGGCGGTCAAATGGCACCCACTACCCTGCTGGGACAAAAAACATCTACCTCGCCGGGAGGCAGAAACGTTGAACTGAGCGGCCACCCGCTAAAAATCACAGAAATGATTGCCATGCTTCCGGGGGTTCATTACGTTACCCGCCAGTCCGTTCATACCGCGGCCACCGTTCGCAAATGCAAATCGGCCATACGAAAAGGATTCAAAAACGTGATGGATAAAAAAGGAATCTCCTTCATTGAGGTTGTCTCTACCTGCAATTCGGGATGGAAAATGACCCCTGTTGGCGCAAATACCTGGATGGAAGAACATATGTTCCCCATCTTTACTCCCGGTGAAATAAAAGACAACGACAAATCCGAACCCAAGTAAAAAATCCACCTATGACAGAAGAATTAATCATTGCAGGATTTGGCGGACAAGGTGTCCTCTCGATGGGTAAAATTTTGGCCTATTCCGGTATAATGGATAGCAAAGAGGTCACATGGTTTCCTTCGTATGGCCCTGAGATGCGCGGAGGTACAGCCAACGTTACAGTCATTGTGAGCGACTACCGCATCAGCTCCCCGGTACTCAGCACCTTCGATACTGCCATCATACTGAATCAGCAGTCGATGGATAAATTTGAAAAAACCGTTAAACCCGGTGGTGTCCTTTTGTACGATCCCAATGGAATTGTGCACCCGCCAACGCGAAAAGACATCGAAATATATAAGGTTGAAGGCACACGTACCGCTGTAGCTATGGGAAATCCGAGAGTGTTTAATATGATAATCGTTGGAGGATACCTAAAAGTGCGCCCCATTGTGAGTCTCGACAATGTAGAAAAAGGCCTCGAGAAATCGCTGCCACCAAGGTACCACAATCTTATTCCGCTAAACCTTGAAGCCATTCTGAAAGGGCAGGAGATAGTTTCACGTGTTCAGTAAACGATTGATGGGGCTTATTGTCAATTTCGTACCTTTACGCGAAATTTACATCCATGATCAGATCGATGACAGGATTCGGGAAAGCCGAATTTGAAATCAACAATAAGCGGATAACCATCGAAGTAAAATCGCTTAACAGCAAAAGCACGGATATCAATACGCGAATTCCCCAGCTATTTAGGGAAAAGGAAATTGATATACGCAGAATGCTTACTGACCGGCTGGTGAGAGGTAAAATCGATTGCAATATATTTGTCGAAAGCCTTGGAGATGCCAGCAGTGCAACGATTAATCCGTCGGTGGTTAAGAGCTATTTTTCAGCATTGCAGCAGATAAGCCTCGATCTTAACCTTCCCGTCGAAGCCGATATACTTCAGATTATTATGCGCTTGCCCGATACCGTAAAGGTGCAGTACGACCAACTTAACGAGGAGGAGTGGAGTATGCTGAACAAGCACCTTAATCTTGCTATCGACCAGGTCGATAGTTTCAGACTACAGGAAGGGAAAGCCCTCGAAACCGACCTGCGCTCCAGCATCGCAGCAATTGAAAGTCTTCAGAATGAGATCGCTCCTTTCGAAACACAGCGCATCGAGAATGTCAAAATCCGGCTTACCGAAGCCCTGGCAAAACTGCAATCAAGTGCCAATGCAAACCCCGACCGCTACGAGCAGGAACTCATCTTTTATCTGGAACGTCTCGATTTTAATGAGGAGAAGGTAAGGCTCACCAACCACCTGGACTATTTTATTGAAACCGTAAACGAGCATGAGGCCAATGGCAAAAAGCTGGCCTTCATAACCCAGGAAATAGGTCGCGAAATTAATACCCTGGGTGCAAAAGCAAATGAAAGCAATATTCAACGCCTGGTTGTGCAGATGAAGGATTACCTCGAAAGAATTAAGGAACAGACTTTGAATGTACTCTGATGACCACGCCCGGAACCCACCAAAAGATTGTGATTTTTTCTGCCCCTTCGGGTGCCGGAAAAACCACCATTGTCCAACATCTGCTTAAAAAAAAACTACCACTGGGATTCTCTATCTCGGCTACAAGCCGCCCGCCCCGGAAGGGGGAATCGGATGGACACGACTACTATTTTCTCTCGGATGAAACATTTGACAGGAAGGTCAAGGAAGATGCATTCATCGAATGGGAAGAGGTTTATCAGGGTATTCGATACGGCACACTGAAAAGTGAAATTGAACGTATATGGAATCTCGGACAGGCAGCCCTCTTTGATGTGGACGTAGTTGGTGGTCTCAACCTGAAAAAGATCTTCGGAAAAAAGGCAATAGCCATTTTTGTGCAACCACCTTCGATCGATGCCCTGGAAAAACGACTCCTTGCCCGTTCAACCGAAAGCCATGAAAAAATTGCCATGCGGGTTTCCAAAGCCGCTTACGAACTTACATTTGCGCCAAAATTCGACCATATAATCGTAAATGAACACCTCGAGAACGCTTGTAAAGAAGCAGAAAACCTGCTGATTGAATTCCTCAACCTTTAAATCAGGAAGGTGGTAACTGAACTTTTCAACATACTGCTCCCACCCGACCGATACAGCCGAAAAATCGGGCTCTATTTTGGTTCCTTCAATCCGATACACATCGGACACATGGCCATTGCCAGCTATATCGTGGAATATACCGATATCAACCAGCTTTGGTTCGTAGTATCACCGCAAAACCCGCTGAAAAATAACGAAACCCTTCTGCGCGATACCGATCGTCTCGAACTCATGCATCTTGCAGTAGGCGACGATCATCGCTTCCGCGTTATCGATGTCGAATTCAGACTGCCCAAACCCTCATACACCATTGATACACTCGCATGGCTGACCCAAAAATATCCCGACCACCACTTTTCTATCATTATCGGATCAGACAATCTAAAAACACTTCCACAATGGAAAGAATACGAAACCATTCTTCGCAATTTTCCATTTCTGGTATACCCCCGGCCCGGATTTCCCATTCCGATCTCCGAAGGAACGCCTAACATTACAATCGCAGAAGCACCCCATCTTGATATTTCATCCACATTCATCCGCGAGGCTATTCTACTGGGAAAAAACATGAACCATCTGGTGCCTGAAAGGGTTTGGAAACAAATTGAAAAAAAGGGTTTTTACCGTTAACCTTCATTACGCTCATATATGCAAACAACCATAGGGATTTTGCGCGAAGGCAAACTTCCGCACGACAAGCGAGTCCCCTTTACCCCGAAACAGTGCAGACAACTCATGCAGCAGTTTCCTAACCTCAGGATTGTAGTGCAATCCTCTCCCTTTAGATGTTTCAGTGATAAGGAGTATCAGGAAAATCAGGTGGAAGTTGTTGATAAAATGGATGATTGCGATATTCTGATGGGCGTAAAAGAGGTTCCGGCCCATCTATTGATTGCAGGAAAAACCTATTTCTTTTTTTCGCACACCATTAAAAAGCAAGCATACAACCGTGCTTTGCTGCAGGAAATCTTACGCAAAAAGATACGACTAATCGACTATGAGGTGCTTACCGATAAGCAACAAATGAGAATCATAGGCTTTGGCCGGTATGCAGGATTGGTGGGCGCTTACAACGGAATAAGAGCCTGGGGGCTGCGTTTTCAGCAATTCAGCCTGAAGCCTGCTTACCTCTGTTACAACTTGTCTGAAATGCTCCAAACCTTATCGTCGATTAAGGTGCCGCCAATTAAAATTGTCGTTACAGGCGATGGCCGTGTTGCCGGAGGGGTTCTGGAACTCCTTAACCACCTAAAGTTAAAACAGGTAACGGTTGATGAATTTCTTGCAAACAAAGATCTGTCTGAACCCGAATTTGTGCAACTCCATCCGGGCGACTACAACAAACACCGCGATGGTAAACCTTTCGACCTGCTCCACTTTTTCAACCACCCCACTGAATATCTGGGCAACTTTCAGCAATTTCTGCCCAAAACCGATCTTTTAATCGGGGCTGCCTACTGGGATCCTAAAGCCCCTCCCCTGTTTTCGTTGAACGACACCAGCAATAAGGAGTTCAGGATAAAGGTCATTGCAGACATTACATGCGACATAGATGGATCGATACCAACCACCCGCCACGCATCTACCATCGATGAACCTCTATACGACTACAATCCAAACACCCGGCAAACAGATGCACCTTTTACTCATCCAGGGAACATAACGGTAATGGCAGTTGACAACCTTCCCTGCGAACTGCCACGCGATGCATCGGAAGATTTCGGAAGAAATCTTATAAATAAAGTTGTACCTGCTCTTTCAGGCACAGACCCCGACAATATTCTGGAGAGAGCAACCATAACTCAGCATGGTAAGTTAACCCCGCGCTTTTCCTACCTGCAAGACTATGTTAGTGTTGCTGATTGAGATTGTGTTAAAAATTGTGAGATATAATTCGAATAAACCAAAAGTTTATTCGAATTATTATCTTTGTATCCAAACAACACACCAATTATAATGACCCGTAATCATTTGGAGCCCAATCGAAGAGAGCTCACCTCAGCCGAAGAGATTGTAAACAGTGTAACGCATGGTATTGGTGTTCTTCTAAGCATTGCAGCCCTGGTTATTCTTATTGTAGCAGCCGCAATTAAGGGCAATGCATGGCATGTGGTGAGTTTTTCCATCTTTGGTGCCTCACTGGTAATCCTTTACACATCATCTACCCTATACCATAGTTTCTCCAAACCCGCTGCAAGGAATGTTTTTGCGCGGTTCGACCATGCAGCAATTTTCGTTCTTATTGCCGGAACATACACCCCTTTCCTGCTCACCACGCTTAGGGGAGCATTGGGATGGACATTTTTTGGTATTATATGGACTGTGGCCATAACCGGAGTTGTTATTCGCTCAATACACCTCTACAAATACCGCAGGCCAATGGTCCTGATTTATCTGATACTGGGATGGATGTTTATCTTTATCCTCAACTCAATGATCAAAAATCTGCCTGCCACAAGCCTTTTATTTCTGCTTATTGGTGGATTATCCTACACCGTTGGCGTAATCTTTTATGCGTGGCGTAAACTTCCATTCGGTCACGGCATTTGGCATCTTTTTGTTCTCGGAGGCAGCATTAACCACTTTTTTGCAGTATTATACAGCCTTTAGGATTAAAGACAGTTCTTGTCGGAAAATATTTATGCCTACTTTTGGTCAATTAAACAGTTGACCATCATGCGATATTTAACCTTTCTGGCACTCCTTATCCCCATAATGTCGTGTTCCCCAAAAACCGAAATTCCAAGCCACTCTGCCATGGATGAAAAAACGAAATTGGAAGCCATTGAACTTCTTATCGAAAAACATGGAACAGAATCAACCTTTCGCATTAAAAGAGGGGTTGAGCAAACTGCAGCACTCTGGCGTTCCGAAGATGGCAACCCCGCCGATTTTACTCAATTTTTGCTCGATAATTTCGTTGCGAATGAAGAGGAACTCGAAGCCCTTTATCATAAACTCGAGCGAAATTTCGAAATCATCAATGGGTACATGCACCGAATGAATCTTCAACTAAAAGAGCCACTCCACCTTGATGG
>DIUI01000086.1 GCA_002428215.1 Prolixibacteraceae bacterium UBA6162 | reverse complement strand
TAATAATTCTGAATCGGAAAACCGATAACTACAATATGAAAACAGGAGATTCGGAACTATAAACAACGGATAGTCAGGCAGAAATTTTACCCGAAAAGAAGGAGAAACTATCTGCTCTGCACGAGCACTCGGGATGTTTTTACCTGATTATTGCTGGTAATGATTCTAAGAAGGTAGATGCCACTGGGCAGATCATCCAATAAAATCTGATATCGGCCAATGGGGTTTTGCAAACGTTTAACATACACAGCCCTGCCCGTAATATTCGACAGTCTGATTTCGCTGATTTGATGTTTTGAAAGTTCAATGGTTATTCGTTTGTCAACCACCGGGTTTGGAAATATTTTGACCTCGAAGTTCTGGTCGGCATCTGGCATTGCAATCTGAAGCGCAGGCCCGGAGGAACCCGCAGCCTGTCCTGAAAAAGCCTGACCTTGTGATCGAAACGATACCAGTAAAAAGAATCCTATAAGCAACCTAAAAACCATTCAGATAATTTACGATAAACTCATTCAAAAATAGTGCCTTTTTTATTGCTTCCGAATAAGATGTTCATATTCTTTGGCAGCTCTCTCCAGGTCGCCGGGTGTATCTATCCCAAAACTTGCGAATGGCGTCACCCCAACCCGTATAGAATATCCATTCTGAATCCATCTAAGTTGTTCGAGCGATTCGGCCAATTCGAGGGGACTGCCGGCCAAAGATGTAATCTCCCGGAGCACAGAGGCACGGTAACCATAGATTCCTATGTGCGCATAAAAGGTAGCATGGTCGAGCCAGTGTTCACGATCAACACCCTTGATGTATGGTATTGGATTGCGACTGAAATAGAGAGCATCGCCGTTTTCGTTAAGAACCACTTTGGGCTTATTCGGGTCGAAAACATCCTCAGGGTTAAGAATCTTTCGGGCCAGGGTTGCGATTTGTACTTCAGGCGTAAAGCAGAGTTTAAGCTGCTGGATCTGCTTTGGCTCAATGAATGGCTCATCCCCCTGAATGTTGATTACTACATCAAAACTGTAATCTTTAAGCATAATTTCAGCCGCCTCGGCACAGCGGTCGGTTCCACTTTTGTGCCTCGACGAGGTTAAGACGGCCTTTCCACCAAAGGAGAATACAGTATCGTATATCTGTTGATTGTCGGTGGCAACAACAACTTCTTCGAGTGCTTGTGCGCTTGCCTCATATACCCATTGAATCATAGGCTTACCGAAAATCAAGGCAAGTGGTTTGCCTGGAAATCTAACCGACTCATATCGGGCCGGAATAATACCCAAAAATTTCATGCGCTTTTTTGACAAAGATAAACCATCGGTTGTAAAAAAAACCTAAACCAATTGTTGTACTCGGGAATCATCTCGAAAAGTTGTAAATTTGCCTACTTTTGAGGAGTATTATGGAACTACAGTCGATAAAACAACGGTTTGGTATCATCGGAAATACCCCCCAGCTAAACCGTGCCATCGAAATTGCCGTTCAGGTAGCTCCCACCGATCTTTCGGTATTAATTACCGGAGAGAGTGGCACCGGAAAAGAGATATTTCCTCAGATTATACATCAGTTTTCGGTACGCAAACATGGCAAGTACATTGCTGTTAACTGCGGGGCAATTCCTGAAGGCACAATCGATTCAGAACTTTTCGGACACGAGAAGGGCTCATTTACGGGGGCTCTTTCCGACCGTAAAGGCTATTTTGAAGAAGCTGATGGGGGTACCATCTTTCTCGACGAGATAGGGGAACTTCCGCTGGCAACACAGGTGCGTTTGCTTCGGGTTCTCGAAACCGGCGAATTTATGAAGGTGGGCTCTTCGAAGGTTCTCAAAACAAACGTACGGGTCATTGCAGCCACCAATGTTGATCTTCCAAAGGCCATCGAGTCTGGAAGATTTAGAGAAGATCTTTACTACAGATTAAATACTGTTCCTATCATCATCCCTCCCCTGCGTCACAGGCCTGACGATGTGCACCTGCTGTTTCGGAAATTTGCAAGCGATTTTGCCGACAAATACCGAATGCCCTCGATCAGACTAACCGAAGAAGCCAGGATTATGCTTTCGGGCTATGCCTGGCCGGGAAACGTGCGACAGCTTAAAAACATAACGGAACAAATATCCATCATAGAACAGGACCGCGATATCACCAGCGATATGCTGCATCACTATCTGCCCGAAACTCCGGGAAGGAATCTCCCGGCCATATTCCAGGGTCAGAATGAAAAGACATTTGGAAGTGAACGTGAAATTCTTTATCAGGTGCTTTTCGACATGAAAAGAGATATGAACGATCTCAAGAAGTTGGTGCTCGATCTGATGCACGAAAAAGATCCGGCCGAAGTTGGCAACGACCACGCTCAAACCATCAGGAAACTCTATCAAAACGAAAACATTGAGGTTTTATCCGACAAAAAGAGCGTTTCAACCATTCCCATTGAATCCTACCAAAAAGAGGACATTCAGGACACAGAAATTTTCTTCGAAGAGTCGCTATCCCTTGCCGACAAAGAGATTGAACTCATTCAAAAAGCCCTGGATAAACATAGCGGAAAGCGAAAGCTGGCTGCACAGGAACTTGGAATCTCGGAGCGAACCCTTTACAGAAAAATTAAAGAATTCAACATCGACAACTAACAGCAGATGAGATTTTATCGCCACATAGGACTCTTAATAATTTCCACCCTGCTTGTTTTGGGAGCGTGCAGGATCTCCTACACATTTACAGGAGCCAGTATTGCGGCAGATGTTAAAACGTTCTCGGTCTATTTCTTCCCCAACCGTGCCAGGTTGGTGAACCCCACCCTCAGCAACGACTTTACCGAGAAACTAAAAGAACGACTTTTAAGGCAGACTTCCCTGCAGGAACAAACCGAAAATGGCCACTTGATTTTTGAGGGACAAATTACTGAATATGAAGTAAGACCCATGGCCATTCAGAAAGAAGATATGGCAGCCCAGAACCGGCTTTCTATCGGAGTCCGGTTGAAGTTTACCAACAATCTCGACCCGACTCAGAACTTTGAGCGAACCTTTACCTCCTTCGAGGATTTTTCAAGCACGCTGAGTTTGAATGACGTAGAGAGCAGCATTGTGCCGGAAATACTCGAAAAACTAATGGATGATATATTTAATGCCACAATAGCCAACTGGTAGTATGTCACTTAACCTGATTTCAGATTGGTTGCAAAACGCAAATCTCCTTAACGATGAGACATTGCCTCTGTTGGAAAAAATGACCATCGAATACCCCGCAAGCGGCATTGTATGGGGATTGTATCTAAAAAACTTGGAGAATCTTTCGGACCCGCAGTACGACAGCTCTCTTCGGCAAGTGGCAGTAAGAGTAACCGACAGATCCTGGTTGAAATCGATGATTATTGCAAAACCTCACACCTTAAGCCGCAACCTTTCAGAGTTGTATCTGGAGATTTCCGATTACCAGCTTGGCCCCGACAACCTCAATAACCTTCCGGAATCCAATATGGGTCCTGAAAATATGTCGCTAATCGACAGCTTTCTGGCTTCGGGAGCAACTTTTAACCATCATGAATCTGCCGATCGGCCCAATAGAACAAAAGAGATTGTCGACCGGGCCGATACCATTTCTGACGACATTGTAACAGAAGGGTTTGCCAATCTTTTGTTCGCTCAGGGAAACCTGCCCAAAGCTCTCGAAGCTTTTGAAAAATTAAGTTTTAAATTTCCGGAAAAAAGTATTTACTTTGCAGCCCGTGTTGAAGAGATTAAAAATTTATTGAATCAGTAACAGACTGTAACAATGTATACATTAATAACTGTCTTTATTTTTATCATCAGTATCCTACTGGTATTGATTGTGTTGGTGCAAAACTCCAAGGGTGGCGGACTGGCCAGTAATTTTCAATCTTCGAGTCAAATAATGGGCGTTCGGAAAACTGCCGACTTCCTCGAAAAAGCGACCTGGTCGCTGGCAGGTGCATTACTGGTACTTTCAATTATGGGATCAGCATTTATCCCAAGGGGCGAACTTCGTCAGGACCGTTCGGTAATTCAGGAGCAGATTCAGAATGTTCCTGATCCACTTCAAATTCCAAATTTCCCTTCAGCTCCTGCCGAATTGCCACAAACCCCTCAAGTTCCTCAGGAGTAAAAATTCAGAATTCAATTCTACAGATATAAAAGAGGCTGAACATTCAGCCTCTTTTTTTATGACATAGTGGCAGGAATTATGCCAATCGCAATAAACGTCTAACTAACAAGCAAATAACTAGCGAAATTCCGGTGAAACACCGCCATATTATGAAAATTTGTCGTCATAAATTGATTTTAGGGATAGAGCGAACAGTTGGCACAAAATATGAAAGCCGGAAGAGTCGATTTTAAAAATTTAACGTCTAACTGATAACATTAAAAGATTATGGCAGAACTTAAAGGAAAAATTCTTGCAGGCAAAATCCTGGTATTACCACAGGAAGCTGAAGCCAAAACCGCCGGAGGCATTATCATTCCCGACTCAGTGAAAGAGAAGCCGCAGGCAGGAATTGTGGTTTTGGTTGGAGAAGGAAAGAAGGATGAACCTATGGAAGTTTCCAAGGGTGACACTGTATTTTATGGTAAATATTCAGGAACAACTTTGACGATAGAAGGCACGGACTATCTTCTTATGTCGCAGAATGACGTATTGTTCATTCAGTAAAAACGTTACTAACAATTAAATTTGAATACAATGGCCAAAGAGATTAAAAACAATATCGAAGCAAGAGATTTGCTAAAAAAAGGTGTAGATACCCTTGCCAACGCTGTAAAAGTTACATTGGGACCTAAGGGTCGGAATGTAGTTATCGAGAAAAAATTTGGTGCACCACAGGTTACCAAAGATGGTGTAACCGTAGCCAAAGAAATTGATCTACCCAATGCATACGAAAACCTTGGCGCTCAAATGGTCAAGGAAGTTGCTTCCAAGACCGGTGACGACGCCGGTGATGGTACTACTACTGCTACTGTATTGGCTCAGTCAATTGTATCTGTAGGACTTAAAAACGTTGCTGCCGGAGCCAATCCGATGGATTTAAAGCGTGGTATTGATAAAGCAGTAATAAAGGTGGTTGAAAGTCTTGCGGCGCAAGCTCAGCAAGTTGGCGACGACTATGCCAAAATTGAATCGGTAGCCAAGGTTTCGGCCAACAACGACGATGCCATTGGCAAACTGATTGCCGAAGCGATGGAGAAAGTGCACAAAGAAGGTGTAATTACCATCGAGCAATCAAAAGGTACCGACACCTATGTTGATGTAGTAGAAGGTATGCAATTCGATCGCGGATACATCTCTCCCTACTTCGTTACCAATGCCGAAAAAATGGCCGCTGAACTTGACAATCCTTATATTCTTATCCACGATAAGAAAATCAGCACCATGAAAGATCTGTTGCCTGTACTGGAACAGACAGCTCAGAGTGGTCGTCCTTTATTGATTATTGCCGAAGATGTTGACGGCGAAGCTTTGGCCACCCTGGTGGTTAACCGTCTGCGTGGCTCGCTCAAGGTAGCTGCAGTGAAAGCTCCCGGATTTGGCGATCGCCGCAAAGAGATGCTCGAAGACATTGCCGTACTTACCGGAGGAAATGTCATTACCGAAGAAAAAGGGATGAAACTCGAAACCACTACCATCGATATGCTGGGTGTGGCTGAAAAAGTTACCATCGATAAAGAAAACACCACAGTAGTAGGTGGTCATGGTTCGCCTGAGACCATTAAGGCCAGGGTAAATATGCTCAAGAAACAGATTGAATTGACCACATCTGACTACGACAGGGAAAAACTGCAGGAGCGTCTTGCCAAACTTGCCGGCGGTGTTGCCGTAATTTATGTTGGTGCTGCTTCAGAAGTTGAAATGAAAGAGAAGAAAGACCGTGTTGACGATGCGCTGAGTGCAACCCGCGCTGCTGTGGAAGAAGGAATTGTTCCCGGAGGTGGTGTCGCCTATATCAGGGCTATCGAAGCTCTGGCAGAACTCAAAGGCGAAAACGATGACGAACAAACCGGTATCGAAATCATTCGCCGTGCCATCGAAGAACCCATGCGCCAAATCGTTGAAAATGCTGGCAAAGAGGGTGCTGTAATTGTGCAGAAGGTGAAAGAAGGCAAAGGTGACTTTGGTTACAATGCCCGCCTCGACAAATTCCAGAACCTATTGGAAGCAGGTGTTATCGATCCAGCCAAGGTTACCCGTGTTGCCCTCGAAAATGCAGCTTCTATTGCAGGAATGCTTCTGACAACCGAAGCCGTTATCGTTGAGGAAAAACAGGATGCCCCCGCTATGCCAAATCCAGGAATGGGTGGTGGAATGGGTGGAATGATGTAAAAAATACTCCATCATATGATGAAAGGTCGGCTCGTTGAGCCGACCTTTTTTTTGCCCGTTACAACAGGTGATTTTCAAATCCGCATTCAAAATCCTGACGTTTGTCAGGGAGTGTTTTCAAACATCTTTCAATGCTATATTAATGACTGTATTTCAAGCACTTAAAAACATCCTGAATCTCGATCCACCTCTTTACTATAAGGTTACTGTTCACTACCTTTGAACAAAACTATATACTATTCCTATGAAGGCTGAAATTAAAGAATTTATGGAAAGCCTGAGACTACGTACTCCCGGGGAGGCAGAGTTTCATCAGGCGGTGCAGGAAGTTGCAGAATCGGTTTGGGACTACTACATCAAAAATCCGAGATACCAGAAGAACAAAATCCTCGAGAGGATGTGTGAGCCCGAACGTACCATTATTTTCAGGGTACCCTGGGTGGACGATCGCGGCGAAGTGCAAATTAACAGAGGCTATCGCGTTGAGTTCAACTCTGCTTTGGGCCCCTACAAAGGAGGCATTCGTTTTCACGCAACGGTAACCTTAAGCATTTTGAAGTTTTTAGGCTTCGAACAAACCTTCAAGAACAGTTTAACAACCCTTCCCATGGGCGGAGGTAAAGGTGGATCAGATTTTAGTCCGAAAGGCAAAACTGATGGTGAAATAATGCGGTTTTGCCAGTCGTTTATGAATGAATTATACAGGCACATAGGACCAAACACCGACGTTCCGGCAGGTGATATAGGTGTAGGAGGTCGCGAAGTTGGGTATATGTTTGGCCAATACAAGCGACTCAAAAATGAGTTCACAGGAGTCTTTACCGGCAAAGGTATTGGATGGGGCGGCAGCCTGATCCGGCCTGAGGCTACCGGATTTGGAACCGTTTATTTCATACAGCATATGCTCAGTGAAATGAATAAGGAGATTGCCGGACACACCTTTTCTGTTTCGGGCTTCGGAAACGTTGCCTGGGGCGCAATTTTGAAAATCAACGAATTAGGAGGCAAGGTAGTTACGCTTTCAGGTCCCGACGGCTACATATATGACCCCGATGGTATTTCGGGTGAGAAAGTAGAATATCTGCTGGAATTAAGATCATCGAACCAGGATATTGTAGAGCCTTATGCCAAAGAATTTGGAGTTGACTTTATTCCCGGCAAAAAACCGTGGGAGGTAAAAGTGGATATTGCTGTTCCCTGTGCCACCCAAAACGAACTCGACCGTGAAGATGCCAAGCTTCTCGTAGCCAATGGCTGTATCATTGTGGCAGAAGCATCTAATATGGGTTGCACCGCCGATGCTGCCGAATATCTTCTGAAGCATATCGTGTACGCACCGGGCAAGGCCGTCAATGCTGGCGGAGTGGCTGTTTCGGGGCTCGAAATGACTCAAAACAGCATGCGCTTCAATTGGTCGCGGGAGGAGGTCGACGAACGGCTTAAGTTAATTATGAAAGACATACACGCAACTTGTGTTAAATATGGCCGAGAAGGCAGTAAAATTGATTACGTTAAAGGAGCCAACATTGGAGGTTTCGTTAAAGTAGCTGAAGCGATGCTTGCTCAGGGAATCGTATAACGATCAGCCACATAAAAAGCCAAAGGCCTGTTTTACCGCAGGCCTTTGGCTTTTTGCACCAACTGGCAGTTTAAAAATTAACGTTTTAAGATTACACCATAAACCAACGTCACTGTTTTTTATTTAAAATCTAATCAATTGTTAAATCGGGATTATACCTTTGCTGAGAGTTTTCATCCATCGGTCTCACAGGTTTAATCTGTTCTGCATCTAAAAAAATACAAGGGCAAAATAATTTAAGGAATGTATATTGATACACATGCACATTTGTATGCCGGTGAATTTAATGATGATTCGGACGACATGATCAGCAGAGCCATCGATGCAGGCGTTGAAAGGATGATTCTGCCCAACATCGATGGAACGTCTGTAGAATACATGGTCAATCTTGCAGCCAAACATCCTGGCCACCTTTTTCCCCTGATTGGATTGCATCCAACCTCGGTGAATTCTGATTATACAAGCCAGCTGAACACCATCGAATCATGGTTAAAAGAGCACCCATTTTATGGGATTGGAGAAACCGGAATCGACCTCTATTGGGACAAAACTTTTCTGAAAGAACAAACCGAATCCTTTAAAATTCAGCTTTCCTGGGCACGGGAACTGAATTTACCGGTAGTGATCCACGTAAGAAATTCATTTCACGAAACCATTGAAGTGATTAAGGAAATGCAGGATGGAAGACTCAAAGGAGTATTTCACTGCTTCACTGGAACACACAATGAAGCCATTAAAATTATAGATCTGGGGTTCCATTTGGGAATTGGAGGTGTAGTAACGTTTAAAAACAGCACCTTACCAGCTTTCCTTTCAGAAATCAACCTGAATCGGATTTTACTTGAAACCGATGCCCCCTATCTGGCTCCGGTTCCATTCCGGGGTAAAAGAAATGAGAGCAGTTATCTGACCTATATTGCCCGTAAAGTTTCAGAGATTTATGGTCTTTCGATAGAAGAGACGGCCCAACAAACATCGGCAAACGCCGAACTGTTGTTCAGTCTTGAGCGTAATCCAGCAATGTAAAATAAAACCGGCCATGCACAATCCAACAAATCGAACCCCATCCGTACTAATCATCTACACCGGAGGCACCATTGGCATGACGGTTAATCCCATTACAAACACATTGGCACCGCTCCGATTCGATGAAATTTATCATGAATTGCCCGAATTAAACAAATTTGGCTACCGGCTTCGATCGGTAACATTTAATCCCCCACTCGATTCCTCGAACATGTCGCCTGCTATCTGGGAGAAGATTGCAGTTACCATAAAAAAAGCCTACAACAATTTCGATGGTTTTGTAATCTTGCATGGCACCGACACCATGGCCTACACTGCATCGGCACTCAGTTACATGTTCGAAAACCTCGACAAACCCATTATCCTTACAGGCTCCCAATTGCCCATAGGAACCATCCGTACCGATGGCAAGGAGAATCTTGTTACGGCAGTAGAGATTGCTGCGGCAAGGCACGATGGACATGCGATGGTACCCGAAGTCTGTATCTATTTTGATTTTAAACTGTTCAGGGGAAACCGATCGGTTAAGGTCGATTCGGAAAACTTCAGTGCTTTTACCACTGAAAATTACCCGCCTCTGGCTACAGCAGGCGTTGATATAAAATACCATTCAGAGTTTATTCATTATCCCGAAAATAAAGGAATTCTCAAGGTGCGATCGGGGTTCGACGACCGCGTGGTTATCCTCAAAATGTTTCCGGGAATCAGTCGGCAGGTAGTAGATGCGATGCTCGAGATTCCCGACCTGAAAGGGGTGGTACTTGAATCGTTCGGATCGGGTAATGTGCCCACATCGCGCTGGTTAATTAACTCAATAAGAAAGGCCATTAAAAAAAACATTATCGTACTAAATGTATCCCAGTGCCAGGGGGGTAGCGTACAAATGGGCCAATATGAGACCAGCCGTGAGTTGTTGAAAGCCGGGGTAATCAGTGGGAAAGATATGACCACCGAGGCGGCCATCACCAAACTGATGTTTCTTTTGGGACAAGGTCTAAAAAAAGAAGACGTAAAAATGCATTTAAACCTAAGCCTTAGCGGGGAAATTACTACCTGACCGGTTTTGGTTACTTAATTTTTCGTATTTTGCACGGCCCAAAAAAGGGTTGACGATTAGGATAGGTGCAGGAGTGGTTTATCTGGCACGCCTGGAAAGCGTGTGTACCCCAAAAGGGTACCGGGGGTTCGAATCCCCCCCTCTCCGCATATAGACGCAGAATTTTTGTCTTTCAGCTGAACCTAAAAGATTTGTCGGAGGTGTCATTTCTGACGAATTGTAAAAAATATGGTTTCAGCTTTTGATTAATGTTTTTGATATTATAAATTTGGGGAAATTTTAAATCTAAATAAATCAAGGAGATTATTAATTTAATTAAAAGCAATTATGAAAAGATTATTTGCGTTACTTGCAGTTTTTGGGATGCTTGCTTTGGTGGCATCTTCTTCTGTTTATGCTCAGGAAGCAGGTCAAGCCACTGAACAAGTTAGCTCACAGGCTGATTTCACCGACCGTGAAGAGGCTATGGCTGCCGCCAACGAAGGAGGAAAATCATTGCACAGCCAGTTAAAACAAAAATTTATTGAAGGTGGACCTACCTTTATGTCATTTGTATTGATTACCCTCATTTTGGGTCTTGCATTTTCCATCGAAAGGGTTCTTTATCTGAACTTATCTACTTCGAACACCAAAAAACTTCTGGCAAAAGTTGAAGAAGCGCTTGAAAATGGCGGAGTTGATGCAGCCAAAGAGGTTTGCCGTAGCACACGCGGACCTGTGGCAAGCATTTTCTACCAGGGACTCGACAGGTTTGATCATGGCATTGAAGTGGTTGAAAAATCAATTATTTCTTATGGTGGTGTTCAGGCAGGTCTTTTGGAGAGAGGATTGAGCTGGATTGCTCTTTTTATTGCTCTGGCCCCCATGCTTGGTTTCATGGGAACAGTAATAGGTATGATTGCTGCCTTCGACGCAATTGAGATCGCCGGAGACATCTCTCCATCACTCGTTGCAGGAGGTATCAAAGTAGCACTTATTACTACAGTAACCGGTCTTATTGTGGCCATTATTCTGCAAATTTTCTACAACTATTGTGTGGCTAAAATCGATGCTATCGTGAACAATATGGAAGATGCTTCCATCTCATTGCTCGACCTTTTGGTAAAACACAATCTTAAAAAATAGTAGTATCCATGACCAAGTTATCTAAAATATTAACCATAGTATTGTGGGTCATACTCGCGGTATCGGCGGTTCTTATTGTTTCGATGATGTCTAACATCACCGAAAACAGTGCCGATCCTGTTATGGGTGGTTGGATTAACACCAACCTGGTATGGGCCTACATTCTGCTCCTGATTGGAGCAGGCATTGCACTGCTCTCCGGCATTTACCAAATGGTTACCGACCTTGCAGCAGCAAAAAAGGGACTGTTGGCAATTGCCGCGTTTGTTGTGGTTGCTCTTGCAGCTTATATGCTCTCGAACGATACTTTGCCGAAATTTATTGGCGTTGAAAGATTTATTGCCGACGGTACACTTACACCTCAGATTTCGAGGCTTGTTGATACCGGTTTATATGCTACTTACATTCTGTTTGGTTTGGCCATTCTATCTATAGTATGGTCATCGATTTCAAAAGCAATCAAATAGAATCTGAGTAGTTAGAAACAGGAAAAAACAATAGATATGGCAAGAAAGACACCTGAAGTACCCGCAGCATCACTGGCTGATATAGCCTTTATGTTGCTGATCTTTTTCCTGGTTACAACTACAATGGACGTTGACAGCGGTCTCGAAAGGCGATTGCCTCCATTTGTTGAGAATCCTGAAGAGGACGACACCCCTCCAATCAAAGAGAGAAACGTGTTTATCGTATTGGTAAACCGCGACAACAATCTACTGGTTGAGGGAGAATGGATGCAGATAAGTGAACTGCGTGAAAGAACCAAGGAATTTATGTTAAACCCTGCTGATCTGGATCATCTTCCCGAAAAGAAATTCAGAGAAGTTGCATTCTTCGGTGAAGTGGGGATATCGGAGGGAGTAATCTCTCTTCAAAATGACCTTGGTACGCAGTATGGAACCTATATCGCTGTTCAAAACGAACTGGTTGGAGCCATTAACGAATTAAGAGACGAACTCGCACGTGCTCAATTCGGAAAACCCTATGCAAGTCTCGACCGCGATCAGCAATCAGCTGTTCGTGAAATCGTGCCGCAAAGGATTTCTGAGGCTGAGCCTAAAAAAGTTGGAGGGAATTAATATGCATAAGTTTAAGAAAAAAGGATCCAACGAGCTTCCTGCGATATCCACCGCATCGCTGCCGGATATCGTTTTTATGCTTCTCTTCTTCTTTATGGTTAGCACCACAATGAGAGAGGTTACCCTTAAAGTGCGTCAGACGCTACCTTCCGGAACCGAACTCAACAAACTGGAGAAGAAGTCTCTTGTGAGTTACATCTATGTAGGCGTACCGCATCAGCAGTACCAGCGTGTATTTGGGAATGAACCACGTGTTCAGCTCAACGATCAGTTTGCTGAAGTAAGCGATATTGTTGACTATATTATCGTCGAAAGGCAAGCAAGAAACGAAGCTGAAGTTCCTTTTATGATCACCTCATTAAAGGTCGATGAGTACACCCGAATGCAGATCGTTCAGGACATAAAGCAAGAATTAAGGAGAGCTTCTGCCCTGCACATCAACTACTCCGCAAGGAAAAGGCAAGAACACTTTTAATCTTTTTTAAATACATAAAAAAGGCTGCCCATCAGGCAGCCTTTTTTTATACTACAATTCTTTTATCCGTTTAACCGACAACCGAAGCTCCTCAAGCTGTTCCACTGAAATCTCAGAAGGAGCATCAATCATAACATCACGACCTGAGTTGTTTTTTGGAAATGCTATCACATCCCGAATGGTATCGAGGCCGGCAAATAGAGAAGTAAGCCGGTCGAATCCAAAGGCAATACCTGCATGTGGGGGTGCGCCATAACGAAATGCATTCATTAAAAACCCAAACTGATATTCAGCCTGCTCGGGAGTAAAGCCCAATATACCAAACATTTTTGCCTGCAAAGCGGAATCAAAAATACGAACAGATCCCCCTCCTATCTCCACTCCATTGATGACCAAATCATATGCATTGGCCCTTACCTTACCTGGCTCCTTCTCCAGCATCGGAATATCCTCAGGCTTTGGAGATGTAAATGGATGATGCATTGCAAACCAACGTTGTGTCTCCTCATTCCACTCCAGGAGAGGAAAATCGACAACCCACAGTGGCCTATAGGTCTGCTTATCCCTTAATCCCATTCGATTGGCCAGCTCCAGGCGGAGCAATCCCAACGCATTTTGCGTGTGTTCGCGATCGCCGGCCATAATAAAAAGCATATCTCCCCTTTGAGCATTTAGCTGCTTCGCTATTGCTTCGAGATCGGTAGTACCGAAAAATTTATCGACCGACGACTTAATGCCCTCTTCTCCATGTCGGACATACACCAAGCCCTTGGCTCCAATCTGCGGACGACGTACCCAATCGGTTAGCTCATCGAGCTGTTTGCGGGTATAAGATGCGCAGCCCGTTGCACAAATGGCCCCAACATAATCGGCTGAGTCGAAAAGAGGAAAATCTTTACCCTTGGCTGATTGAGTAATTTCATGCAGCTGCATTTCGAAGCGAATATCGGGCTTGTCAGAACCATATCGGTTCATCGCCTCTGAATAGGCCATACGTGGAAATACATCCACCGTAACATCTAAAATCTCCTTGAGTAAGTGTCGGGTCAATCCTTCGAAAGTGTTCAGTACATCTTCCTGCTCTACAAACGACATTTCACAGTCGATCTGGGTAAATTCAGGTTGGCGGTCGGCACGCAAATCCTCATCCCTAAAACACTTCACAATCTGAAAATATTTATCAAAGCCCGCCACCATAAGCAACTGCTTAAAAATCTGAGGTGACTGTGGAAGTGCATAAAACTCACCCTGGTTCATTCGACTGGGGACTACAAAATCGCGGGCGCCCTCAGGCGTAGATTTAATCAACACCGGTGTTTCGGTTTCAATAAAGCCCTCTTTGGTTAAAAAGTCGCGTGTGGCATGTGCCATACGGGCCCGGAGAAAGAGATTTTTTTGAACCTCAGGTCTTCGCAAATCAAGGTACCGGTATTTCATGCGCAAATCGTCGCCACCATCGGTATCGTTCTGTATGGTAAATGGGGGAACATCCGATGCACTCAGGATTCTCAGCGACCTTACTTCAATCTCAACATCGCCAGTTGCCATGTTGGAATTTTTACTTGTTCTTTCCCTAACGATTCCGGCAATCTGCACAACATATTCGCGACCTAAATTACCCACAATAGCTTTCACTTCAGCCGACGACTTTTCGTCGACCACCAATTGAGTGATACCATAACGATCGCGTAGGTCAATAAATGTCATAGCACCCAAATCCCGCACCCGTTGCACCCATCCGGCAAGAGTGACCTCACTGTTTATATGGTTTAACCTGAGTTCACCACATGTATTTGTTCTGTACATAAAAAGGATTGATTTTCAGTTGCGAAAATAGCCAATTTTTAGCAAATTCAACCCCGTAATAATTGTTCAGACAACACCAACACGGGAAATGATTGATCCTTTCAACGACGAATATTTTATGCGCAAAGCCTTAGATGAGGCGAAATTTGCAGGCTCAAAAAATGAAGTACCCGTTGGGGCTGTAGTAGTATGTAATCAGCAAATTATAGCCCGTTCACACAACCTAACCGAAGTATTAAACGACGTAACAGCGCATGCCGAAATGCAGGCTATTACCTCGGCGGCAAACCTGTTGGGAGGAAAGTACCTCACCAACTGCACACTTTATGTAACCCTCGAACCTTGTGTAATGTGCGCAGGTGCACTTGCCTGGGCGCAGATAAGCCGGATTGTATACGGTGCTTCTGATCCAAAACGTGGATATAAAAAATATGCCCCCGATTCCCTCCATCCTAAGACAGAGATTATCGGAGGCATACTCGAAAGCGAATGTTCCAGTCTGATTAAAGACTTCTTTGCCACAAAACGATAATCGGTGCTATTCTGCAGCCAGAGCCCTACTGCCTCGACCAGAAGCATCAAATGCCTTAACCCGCACACTGCCCGAAACGGAAACCGGTCCTTCATACAACATCGAAGACCGTGTAGGTTCACTGCCATCGGTGGTATAGCGGATGGTCAATCCCGGATACTCTACATTGGCCTTTAAGGTACCGTTCTCGAGGATAGCTCCGGGTGGGGGAATCCTGTAATTATATCCACCAGACATGCCTGCAAGTCGGGGAAGCTCTCTTCTCCCAAGAACATTGGCAAATAAATTCCACCCTTCATCCATTTGGCGGCGCCTGATTTCGGGGTTCGACTGGGTTTCGAATGGACGGGGCTGGCTCCAGGCTGTTTCGGCAAAGCCAATCAGTTTAGGCAGATAATAATATTCAAGCATATCGCGCCCCCGGATGGTCTCACCCCAGAGCTGAGCCTGCAGGCCAACAATGTTGGGTCTGGCCGATGGATTAAGCTTTTCACGGTCGGCAAACTCCCGGTCGGGATCTATAGGACGACCCATGCCGGTTTTTAAATTGGTGACAAAAGAGTTGTAGGGAGCAAACTGCCATGCATTCCGCACATCAACAAAACCTCCCCAATACAATCCCGGCTCTAACGGGTCTTTATTATAGGCAAGGTCGAAGTAAAAATTCGAAACATCACACATAACTACCGGGTAACCAGCATTGGCAAGCCGATAAGAGAGATCGGCCCACTGACCCAAATTATTCCAAACCCATGGTATTACATTTTTACCCACAAAAGCAGGATTGGGTACATAATCTCCGTCAGCTGTTTTTAGAAGAGCAACTTCTTCCCAGCCTCCTATTTTCAAACCTTTTCTGTGCAATATATCAACAGTACGCTCGAAAAATACTGCCTGCAGGTTTTTAGGATCGCTGATCTCAGGCAAGGTTTGCAGTAATTCAACACACATTGGAGAGTCTTTCCAAACACCTTCAGGAACCTCATCTCCCCCGGTATGAAAATACTCAAGGGGAACACCAGCCTCTTCGTGCAGTACAATAATGCCGTCGATGACAGTTTCAAAGAAACGGTATACCGACTCCCTGGCAACACATACAACATTGTCGTTGTATGATTGAGCGGAGTTGTATACCGAGCGGTCTTCAGGATCAATCAACCTGAATTCTTCGGCTTTTTCTTCATCACCTGCCGCCATGAATTTATTATACCTGGCTTCCATCGCCCTGATAGCAGCCCTTGAATGACCGGGCAGGTTGATGGTTGGAATTACCGTAATATGACGCTGCTGCGCATAGCGAATAATCTCCTTGTAGTCTTCACGGGTATAGTATCCGCTGCCATACGAATCGGGATGGTCGGCAAACGGACCTGAACCATACGAAGGATGCAATATGTCGGTCGAAGCTTTAACGGTATGTCCGCGTCGTGAAGCCACTTCTGTTAATTCAGGCAAGGCGTCTATCTCAATACGCCATGCTTCATCTTCCGACAACTGAAACATGAAGTAATTGAGCTTATAAAATGCCATGGCATCAATAAGTTTCAATACGGTTGCCTTGCTCTGAAAATTCCTTGCAACATCGAGGTGGAGCGAACGGAAACCAAATCTTGGGGCATCTTCGATCACAATCTCAGGCAAACGACCAGGAACAGACTGACCGTAGAAAGATTCGGCCGGCAACAATGCCATCAAGCTTTGAATTCCATAAAAAACTCCTGCAGCATCACTTCCGCTAATGCTTACCGACCGGTCGGCCTTAATCTCAAGTCTATAAGCCTCATCGGTAATTCCATTTACTTTCAATGGACGTACACTCAGATATATGGCATTGGGCGCCGGGCCATCAGACACCCTTGGAGTAACTGTGGTCTGCGAGAGACGGGCTACTGAAGCCGCAAGAAGCCTGGCTTCATTCTCCAATCCTTCGGCATACAGCACTTCTGGTGCCGATTCAAATGTTATATAACGACCATTGCGCACTACCGAAACCGGAGTTGGGGTTATCACGGGCAAGTCACCGTCTGGGAGTTCCTTTAATGCTAAATTTCTTTGGTACAAAAATGCTGCAGTTGGAATTGGCTCCAAGTCGTTGCGATGTCGGTTCATCTGTTCATTACGAACAAATGGTTCAACCAAATATTGTTTTACGGGCACAACAGAAGCCTCTTCTCCCTTGCTGTTGTAATAAACGAAGTATGGTCCAAGGGGAGCATCAACCTCTTTAATCAGCCACGCCTGTGCTTCGTACTCAAGTTCGATGGTGGCACCCGGCTTCAACTCAAAACTCTTATTGGGAACGAGTTTATACCAATCGCCGCTTATGCGGGTAATGGTCGCATTTTCGGGCTGACGCACCGTTTCGCGTGGCGTCTGATTGTAGTAAAGTGCCCAGTTTTGACCATCTAACGTTAGATTACTCCTGTTTTCGATGGTAAATCTGGCCTTCACTCCCGGATTTTCAGCAAATTCATTGCTGATAACCCCCCAGGAAACAAAAATCTCTTCTTCTGTGGGATAAATGACAGATCCACACCCCGCCAAAAAGAAGATGGCCGCCAGCAATAAAATTAAGGTTTTGATTTTTTTCATACCGAAATTATTTATAAAATTGTCTTTCTAATTTTTTTATAAAGATAGTTGAATTCCTATTTTTTGATGAATCTCCCTTAAGAAAAAGCTATGCCAAACAACGAAAGACTCATTTCACTTGATGCCTTTAGGGGTTTTACCATTGCAGCCATGATTCTCGTCAACAACCCTGGCGACTGGAACAATGTATTTGCCCCTCTTCTTCACAAGGACTGGCATGGTATTACGGTTACCGACCTTATTTTTCCCTTTTTTCTGTTTATTGTAGGGGTTTCTATTGCCCTAGCCTACACCAAAAGAGTAGAAGCAGGAGCCCCCAAAGGGGATATGTATCAAAAAATTGTATTCCGGTCGCTAAAGATTTTTGCTGTAGGATTGCTGCTTAACCTCTTCCCCATGTTCAACTTTGGAGAACTTCGGGTTGCGGGTGTTTTACAGCGAATTGCCATTGTATTTCTCTTCTCGGCTTTCTTCTTTTTAAATTTCAAATGGAAACGTCAGGCAATCATCGGAGGGGCTATTTTAGTACTCTATTGGCTTGCTATGGTGCTTATTCCAACACCAGGGTATGGCAAAGCAATGCTGGAGCCGGGCATTAATCTGGCGGCCTATCTCGACTCATTTTTACTTCCGGGTAAAATGTGGCAGGGTACCTGGGATCCTGAAGGACTGCTTAGTACAATTCCCGCCATTGCAACCGGAATCTCCGGTTTGCTTGCAGGCACACTGCTTGTAAGCCGCAAACCGCAAGAGGAAAAAATTATATGGCTATTTGTTGCGGGATTCATTGCGCTTTCTATTGGTCATGCCTGGAGTTGGTTTTTCCCAATCAATAAAAATATCTGGACAAGCTCCTTCGTAATGGTTACCTCAGGGTTGGCATTACTTACGCTGGCCACCGTAATCTATCTCGTTGATGTCCGTGGGTTTCGTAAGATTGCCCATCCCGGGGTGGTGTTCGGATCGAATGCCATTACCATTTATGTGCTTGCCGACGTTTTTAGCTTTTTTACAGGGGGGATTAAACTATTTGGTGCCTCGATGAAACAGCATTTACTTGACCTATTTTATGTATTGGGTGCGACACCAAAATTTTCCAGTCTGCTGTATGCTATCCTCCTGATCCTGCTGCTTTATATACCAGCTTGGTGGCTGCACCGCAAAAAAATCTTCATTAAGCTTTAAGGAATTCCTATAGGGCCTCACAGGTAAAACCCGTAGAAGTCAGATCGTCCCAAAATCCGGGATACGATTTGGTGACCACAAAAGGGTGTACAATCCTGATCTCTTTTCCAAGGAGTGCCAAAGGAGCAAAAGCAAGAGCCATCCTGTGATCGTTGTAGGTTTCTATTTGAGGTACTTCCTGCAGATTTGATGCATGTGTGGTTCCGTCCCAGCTCAGCGAACCTTCCTGGGGTTCAGTCAGCACTGCACCCAGCTTCTTTAGCTCGACTATTAGAGCCTCAACCCTGTTTGTTTCCTTAATTTTTAGTGTTTCGAGTCCCGAGAAACAGAACGGAACCTGTTTCGCTACGCATAAAACGGCCATAGTTTGTGCCATGTCGGGAGTTTCATGAAAATTGATCTCTAATTTTGAAGGCTTGTTGTCGTTCAGTTTTTTAATGCGAACTCCTGCTGATTCAAAATGGGTTTGGATACCAAAAGCCTCAAACCATCCGGCAATCGCGGCATCGCCTTGAAGTCCGGAGTTATAAAGATGGGGCAATTCGATTTCTCCGCCACAACTTAATGCTAGTATCTCGTACCAGTAGGAAGCTGCTGACCAGTCGGATTCCACCACAAACGGTACCGGTTGGTAGGGCTGCTCACCAACGCGAATTTCGTTGTCAATAAAGGTCGACTGAATGCCAAAACGACGCATCAGTTCGAGGGTCATCTCGATATAACTCCTCGAAGTAATCCGGTTTTGAAGTCGGAGCGTAAGACCACCTTCAAGGGTTGGCCCAATCATGAGCAAGGCCGAAATATACTGACTTGAAACACTGCCGTCGAGTTCGAAAACTCCCCCTTTCAGGTGAGATCCCAAAATGTGCAATGGAGGAAATCCTTCTTGTTCTGTATAGTCGATATGAGCACCCATTTTTCGTAGAATATCTACCAGTATATGGATGGGGCGCTGTTTCATTCTGGGAGATCCGGTAACCGTCCATTCTCCGGCAATTTTGGAAAGAAACGCGGTAAGAAACCGCATGGCTGTTCCGGCATGACCAATGTCGAAGTTGGCGCTGTTTGACGAAAGGGCCTCATTAAGAACTTTTGTATCGTCGCTCTCGGAAAGATTTCCGATCCCTGAAACACTATAACTAAGTGCGTTTATAATTAATACCCGGTTGCTGATGCTTTTTGAGGAGGGCAATAACACCTTGGCATGCAGGGGCATTCCATTGTGAGAAACGCTGTACAATTGAGTCGAAAAATTTCCGGTGTTCATTACTTCGAATTTTGTAGATATTCAAGCGATTCGAAAATCAACTCCTTTGAGCAATGCCTGTTGATGGTGAATTGGCCAATACTTTCTATCAGCGTAAAGTTAATTCTGTCTCCCTCATTCTTCTTGTCGTGCTGCATAAGCATAAACAGGGCGTCGAAGTCGGCCCGTGAAATTGCACATCCACCATATAAACTTTTGATCCAACGCGCAATTTTTTGAAGATCGCTGTCCGGGAAACCGGCAACTTTAGATGAAAGATAGAGTTCGGCAATCATGCCCCATGCAACAGCGTAGCCATGAAGCACAGGTTTATGCTGTTTCATCGCCAGACTTTCAATTGCGTGACCGGCGGTGTGACCAAAATTCAAAGCTTTTCGAATGTTTTGTTCTGTTGGATCGCGCTCAACAAAATAGGATTTTACATCCACAGAATTTTTAACCGCTTCCCGTAGTTCCTTCGTTTGAAGGTTATTCAGATCAATGGAATACAATTCATTCAGATGGGCCTGGCTGTGGATAAGTCCATGTTTAATCATCTCTGCAAAACCCGACAACCTGTTTCCCTGATCGAGCGTGCTTAAAAAATGCGTGCTTATAAATACCGCTTCGGGCTCATTAAAAGTTCCGATTTCGTTTTTGTAGCCACCAAAATTAACACCTGTCTTCCCTCCAACAGAAGCGTCTACTTGCGACAATAAAGTAGTTGGAACATTTAAAAAGCGAATACCTCTCTTATAGGTAGAGGCAGCAAATCCTGCCAAATCGGTAAGCATACCACCTCCGATATTGACCAACAGCGATTTTCGGTCGGCACCTCTATCGCACAGGAACTGCCAAACGACTTCAACACTCCGCATATGTTTTTGTGCTTCGCCCGATGGAACCACCACAACAGGCAGGTGCGTAAACTCATTAAAAAGGTGAGCATACAATTCGAAGACCCGCTCTTCTGTCGCGATGAAGATCCCTGACGCAGAGTTGTTTTCAAGGTATTGGTAGAGATCCTCAGCCAGTGCTTCGGAGAATATGATGTCTGATTCTCTTTTCAAAATATCCATAACTCAATGGTAAATTGCGCTAAGTTAAAAACTTTTTTTCGGAGAGGGAATTGGGCCATACTGTAAGGCATAAATATTGATTTTTATTACATTTGAAGTATGGTTGTCGATAATAAAGAACGGATAAAGCACATAAAACGGCTATTTTATATGGTCTCAGTGCTATTGTTAATTAGTGCTCTTGCATTTCTGTCGCTCGATCAGTTCATACAAATGGGTATAACGCTTGGTGTACTGCTTATATGGGTAGTTGTTTTTCAGGCTCTTGATTTTAGATATATATTCCTCAAAATCGAAACTGATGCCTTTGTATTGCGCTATTATACGGCTGTGAAATTTGGTCGTAAAGACTATCAAACCATCGAATTTCATCCCCGGCTATTGCACGATTTTACCTTCGAAAGCTCATTTTTCGGACTCATAACCGATCTTACCCTGGTTGTAAATACTTCGAGAGGAATTGCAGAGTACCCATCTGTGAGTCTGGCTGCACTCGATGCCCAACAGCTGATCGCAATCCGGCAAGCCCTTGAAGAACTCATACACAAATAAAGCCACCCCCCTACCTTTCCTTTATGACCCACCCCCTTCTACACAAAATTGCACTATCGATGGTACCCGGTATAGGCGGAATTCTGGCCCGAAACCTGGTTTCATATCTGGGCAGTGTCGAACAAATCTTCAATACTCCACTGGCCCGTTTAAAGAAAATTCCCGGAATTGGCGACAATCTTGCCTATCGTATTTGTGAGACCGATATCCTTGAGACAGCGAAACGCGAACTTGACTTCATAGCCAAAAACGAGATACGCGTATACTTCTATCTCGATGATGATTATCCCATTCGATTCAGGCAGTGTGCCGATGCCCCAATATTGTTTTATCTGAAAGGCAATGCCGATATCGAAACCGAAAAAATCATCAGCATAGTTGGTACCCGCAAAGCAACCGAATATGGTCGTCAGGTATGCGACGAACTAATAAGAGATATTGCAGAAGCAGGCCACGAAGCACTCATTGTAAGTGGAATGGCCTATGGAATTGACATACAGGCTCATAAATCGGCACTTAAATATAATTTGCCTACTGTGGGCGTATTGGGACATGGATTGGATGTGCTTTACCCCCGGGCACATATCAATACGGCCAACGCCATGTTGACACAAGGAGGTTTGCTGAGTGATTTTGCGAGTGAGTCGATTATTGACCGTGGCAATTTTGTACGCCGCAACCGACTAATTGCCGGTCTATCCGATGCAACGGTAGTGGTTGAATCAGGAGCAAAAGGGGGTGCGTTAATTACGGCCGAGATAGCGGCTTCATACGACCGCGATGTGTATGCATTTCCGGGCCGATCGATCGATCCATACAGCAAAGGATGTAACTACCTGATAAAAAACAATATCGCGGCGCTCATCGAAGACGGTAACGATCTGATGTTTATGCTTGGATGGGATAAACCCGGAGTACAAAAACAACCTGTACAACAATCGTTGTTTTCCGAACTGACTGACGATGAGCAACTAATTGTAGGTCAACTACATCGCAACGAGAAGATATTTATCGATTCATTGCGTCACAACACCCTGCTGCCGATGAACAAACTATCGGGATTGCTGCTCACTCTCGAATTTAAAGGACTCGTGGAGGCACTCCCCGGAAAAATGTACCGGCTGAAATAGTAGCGTTAATCAAATTCACAGCCATCAATCATCTATTAAGTTTGGAGTTGTACCCTCGAATCCATACTTTTGAGACCGGTCAACACCCAAGTCCATGATCCCGTTCGAATCGCTCAAAATTTCCAAATCGTTACTTAAAGCAATTGAGGATATTGGCTTTACTGCTCCAACCCCGGTTCAGGAGAAGGCTATACCACTCATCAACTCAGGGGCAAACGTGGTGGGCATTGCACAAACAGGTACCGGAAAAACGGCAGCCTATCTGCTGCCACTGCTCACCCGACTGGCACAGACCGAAGATTCCGGCCCAAGAGCCCTCATTCTGGTGCCCACACGCGAGCTTTCGGTGCAGGTTGGCGGTGATACCGCCGAGTTGCTTGCCCACTCCAATCTTCGCCATGCGGCAGTTTATGGGGGAGTGGGGTGGACCCGTCATGCAAAAATGATTGCGTCAGGTGTAGATATCCTGATCGCCACACCGGGGAGACTGTGGGAGCTTTATCAAAACCAGGCAGTATCGTTTAAGAGGGTGAAATATGTGGTATTCGACGAAGCCGACCGGATGCTGGATATGGGCTTCATGCCACAACTCAGACAGCTGTTTGAAATCATTCCGCACAAGCGGCAAAACCTGCTCTTCAGTGCCACTTTTTCGGATAAAGTAGCAGAAATGGCCCATGAATTTCTCGATCATTACGAAAGGATTGAAGCCTCTCCCTCTGCAACTCCGGCCGAGCTTATAGATCAGCAGGTTATCTTAACGCCGAATTATTCTACCAAATTAAAAATCGTTCAGCATCTTTTACTCGACGAACAATCCTACACCAGGGTTTTGCTTTTTGTAAAAACCAAGGAGGCTGCCGACGATCTCATGAAGGCCATCAAAAGAAAAACAGAGGGAGAGAAACGGATAATCCACTCCAACAAGGGGCAAACGACCCGCCTTAATGCCATGCGCGATTTCAAGTTGGGAACAGTAAGAATTCTTATATCAACCGATATGTCGGCCAGAGGACTCGATATTTCGATGGTGAGTCATGTAATCAATTTCGACATACCACCTCATTACGAAGATTACGTTCACCGCATTGGTCGCACAGCCAGGGCAGGAAATACGGGTACCGCCATAACGCTTGTCAATCCTGATGAAATTTGGCACCTTCGGCGCATCGAGAATCTGATAAGAATGGAAATTCCGGTTATGCCAATTCCTGATGGGGTTACTCCGGAAAAAACACCTTTTGATGAACGGCAGCAGCAGTTAAGAGAGATTGACCGCCAGCGCAAGATTGACGATCCTTCGTTTAAAGGTGCTTTTCATACAAAGAAAGGCAGAATTCCGGCGGGGGTTGTCAAGAAAGGAAGCAGAAAACCGACACGCCGCAGGTAAGCTGCTTCGTTGGGCATAGGAGTAATTTAATCCAGCGCCTTTCTCGACCATATGGCCGACAGCAGCAAGCCAGACACAATATGCCATACTCCCCACCAGGCTGCAATTACTGCCATCCCTCCAAGTTCCAGCTCAGGAGGGAATATCTTAGGATTAAAAATAAGCACCAGAGCTAAGCCTGAATTTTGGATTCCCGTTTCAATAGTAATCGAACGTCTGTCGATTCTGGGTAGGCGCATGGCAGTACTAAAGAGGAATCCGGTTGCCAGTGCAAGGGCATTGTGCAACAAGACAATGATAAATATTAAGTGAATGGCACGTAAGAAATTGCTAAAATTGGCCGACAGCAGCACTACCACGAACAGAATGAAAACCACTATGGATGCATTTTTGATAGGCTTTTTTATCCGGGAAGTCAGCACCGGAAAATAATTGGCCACCAGCAATCCGAGCACAACTGGAATTCCTAGCAGAATAAAAACCGTTTGAACCACCTGTAAAAAATCGATGGTAAGGGGTCTTAAAAGAGCGGCGTCGTTGGTAGAGGCATAATAGTTTACATACAAATCACCCCAAAAAGCAAAATTGGCAGGGGTCATAGCTACAGCGGCAGTTGTGGCTATTGCGGTAAGGCTTACCGACAATGCAGTATTGCCCTTCGACAGGTATGCCATAAAGTTGGAAATGTTTCCCCCCGGACAGGCAGCCACCAGTATCATTCCCAAGGCCACAGAAGGGGTAGGTTTAATGATAAGTATAAAGAGGAATGTTACAGCAGGCAGCAGGATAAACTGGGTGGTCATCCCCGTAAGAACTGATTTGGGTTTGATAAAGACCTCTTTGAATTGAGCAGCTTTAATATCGAGTGCAACCCCAAACATAACAAAAGCGATGGTGAGATTAAGAAAGAAGAGACCCCCGGGTGAAAAGTTAAGCTGAATATGATCCAGCGTTAAAAGCGCTTCTCTCATAAGATTTGGATTTAGGGCAGTTAAGATAGAAAATCTTTTTTACATTAACCTGCTGATGAGTTGGTTGTACCGCTTCTAACTAACAAGGCTTCGGCACAACCATGTACCGAAGCCTTGCTCGTTTTACTCGAGAGTGATTACTTATCGAGCAAAAGTTTATACATTATATCGTGAATATCTGTATTCTCCATAATACCCATAAATTTTTCTGCACCCGGGCCCCATGCAAAAATGGGGACCATTACCGGGGTATGTCCTGTTGAGCCAAATTTTGCCCGAACCATTCCGGTTGAATAATCACCGCCCGTCAGCACAAGTCCGCCGGTTTCATGGTCGGCGCTCACAACCACCAGGGTTTCACCATCAGCAGCAGCAAATGCCAGAGCTTCACCTACCGCCCGGTCGAAATCAAGCATATCTTCAACAGTATAGGTAATATCGTTGGCATGTCCGGCCCAGTCGATCATGGAGCCTTCAATCATAATAAAGAAGCCCTTCTTATTATTATTATTAAGAACTTTCAGGGCCGATCTGGTGGCAACCTCCAGCATATCACCACGTTCAGCAACACGTCCATTGTGTTCGGGGGCAGTAAGGCCTGCCAATTTCCCGGATGTAAATTTTGAAATTGCATTCAGATCCTGCAATACGGTGTAGCCTTTGCGCTCGAGTTCTTTAACCAAATCCTTACCGTCTTCACGCTTGGCAAAATGGTCGTAACCACCGCCAATAAAAACATCAATGTCTGTTTTAAGAAAGTCTGCAGCAATCGCCTCATAGCTGCTGCGTGAGTCCTGATGAGCAATGTAAGAAGCAGGAGTGGCATGAGTTATAGCTGACGTGGATACTAAACCCCCGGCAAGTCCATTCTCAATAGCTGCTTGTAAAATTGTTTTAAGCGGGGCTTTGTCGGGTCCTACTCCGATGGCACCATTATAGGTTTTAACCCCTGTTGAGAGGGCGGTTCCACCTGCAGCTGAATCGGTAATGAAATTATTGGAAGAGGAGGTTTTGGCAAATCCAATATGCTTGAAATTATTGATGAAAAGTTCACCTCCATTGGCAGTAAGACCTGCAAAAACATGGGTAACACTCATCCCGTCGCCAATCAGGAATATGATATTCTTGGGTTTATCCCCTTTCCATTCTTGAGCATAATATTTTACAGGATAAAAAGATCCGCCGGAATATACCTCCTTTTCGGTGGGTTCCTGAGCAACCGCAGGTATAATATTAAGCAGAGCAAAAGCCCATAAGAGTAGTTTCAGATTTTTCATGATTTTTCAGATTTTTATTGTTTGTAAAAGTATAAATACATAATGAGTTTTTAATATTATTTCTGCTAAACGAAATCTATTTTGCATGAGGGGTCCCAAAAGCAGGGTCTATCTTTAGCATAGGCAGCAGGGCAAATCCCGGAAGGGTGCAAATAACCACCCAAATAAAAAAGTCGCGATAGCCAACCAATTCCTGAATATATCCGCTTATCATCCCCGGTAACATCATACCCAGAGCCATGAAACCAGTACAAATGGCATAGTGCGCAGTTTTATTGGTTCCGTCGGAAAAGTAGATCATGAACAACATATATGCCGTAAAACCAAATCCATACCCAAACTGCTCTAGAACTACCCCCGAGGTAATCCATGTGAGCGATGTGGGCTGCCAAATCGCCATGGCCACATATACCAGATTGGGAACGTTTAGTGCAAGGGCCAATGGCCAAAGCCACTTTTTCAATCCAAAGCGCGAAACCACAATGCCTCCCAAAATTCCTCCAAGGGTAAGGGCAATTATACCGGCAGTACCATAAATAAACCCTATATCGCTGGTCGATAGCCCGAGTCCGCCAACATCGCGGGCATCGAGCAAGAACGGAGAAGCCATTTTTACAAGTTGAGCTTCACCCAGCCTGAAAAGAAGCATAAAGGCAATAGCCACTCTTGCCTGAGGTTTTTTAAAGAATGAGACGAAAGTGGCTAAAAATGCACTTATAACTTCCGGCACTCCTGACGCCTGTTGCTCTTTGTCCTCAGTGGGCCGGGGCAACATAAATAGGTGGTAGAGAAAAAAGATTACAAACAGCGCCGCTAACATATAGAAAGTTATACTCCAGGCCATGGGTATATTTCCGGTTTTTTGCTCAAAATGACCGGCAAAAACAACCAATAGCCCCTGACCCGAAAGCATTGCAAGGCGGTAAAAAGTATTGCGGATACCCACAAAAAAGGCCTGGTCGTGTCTGGTTAGTCCCATCATATAAAAACCGTCGGCGGCAATATCATGGGTAGCCGAGCTAAAGGCCAGCAACCACAGAAAAGCAAGGGTCCACCGGAAGAAATCACTTCCGGGAAGCGTAAGCGCCACGCCGGCAAGAGAGGCTCCCACGAAGAGCTGCATGACCACAATCCAGTATCGCTTGGTTTTCAGAATATCGACCAAGGGACTCCAAAGTGGCTTAATTACCCATGGAAGATAAAGCCAGCTGGTATAGAGTGCAATATCGGAATTTGAAATCCCCATCCGTTTGAACATGATAACCGAAACCGTCATAGCCACCACATAGGGCAACCCCTGAGCAAAATAGAGGGAGGGTATCCAAACCCACGGACTTCGTTTTGCAGAAGCTTCTGTCATGCCATTCGATGTTGTTGTACCGGCAGGCTAAAACTTGACATTTCACCCACCGCAATCCTGATTTGATGACTCGCCGGGAGGTCATTCAGAATCTGGGATTACTATTTTCTTTAAAAATCCGCCGCAAATTAGACATTCTTGTAAAAGTATGGTCATAAAAAAGGTTAAGAATTTAAACTGTTGAATTTTAATTATCTACTCGTTTGATTTTTTTATGCATTGAATGAATAGCAGATTCAGCCGTCCGGACAAATTTCCAAAACAATTGTTAGACCCGGAATTAAACGGAACGACAAAAAAGAAGTCATAGAAATAGACTGGCTTATATCCGTAAGTTTTCCGGAACATAAAATTGCCCACAAAACTTCAAACCATGCAAAAAAGAAAAAATCTACGGCAGTTTCTTATGCTTGTTGTAATGCTTCTGCCCACCTTGGCCGTTGCACAATATCCCAAAGCCGAAAGTGAACTTGACAGAAAGGTAATAGCATTTCTGCAGGAACAGTCGGGTCGCTGGCGCGACATGAATGTGCCGGTAAGCGATGGACGGCTATTATACGATTTGGTATTGGAGGGCAACCATACCCGTGCCCTCGAAATTGGCACATCGACAGGCCATTCGGCCATTTGGATTGCCTGGGCATTGTCGAAAACCAAAGGGAAACTTATAACCATCGAAATCGACAAGAACCGCTACCTTAACGCACAAGCCAATTTTAAAAAAGCCGGACTTGCCGAATTTATCGATGCCCGGTTGGCCAATGCACATGAGTTGGTACCGAGCTTGAAGGGTCCTTTCGACTTTGTATTTTGTGATGCTGACAAAGATTGGTATAAAAACTATTTTATAGCAGTAGAGAACAAGATTGCGCGCGGGGGTGTCTTTGCAGCCCACAACACGAATATGCGCTCTGCTGATATCCGTTCTTTTCTGGAGTATGCTCAAAATCATTCTGGGTATACAACGACACACGCTCAAAACAGCAGATCAGGTCTGTCGATTTCAAGAAGAAAATAATACCTCCCCATGCAGTCTAAACCCAATGACCTGCAGCCTCGTTTGGGATTTTTTCCCATCTACAATATTGTTGTTGCCAATATAATTGGAGCAGGAATTTTCACCACTTCCGGCATTTTGATGGGCACCCTGGGCAATGTAAGCTATTTGCTGTTGCTTTGGTTTGCAGGTGGAATTGTTGCCTTGTGCGGAGCTTTATCTTACAGCGAGTTGGGCATTGCAATACCCCGCGCTGGCGGTGAATACACCTTTCTGTCTCAATTATTTAGTCCAGCCCTGGGATTTCTTTCGGGATGGGTCTCCTTTATTGCTGGTTTCTCGGCTCCCATTGCAGCATCGGCCATTGGTTTTGGTGAATATTTTTTCCGAGCCCTTCCTTCAGGGTTTTATACCTCTTTGTTTGGATTGAATCTTTCTGAGATGGCCATAAAAAAGGTTCTTGCCATTTTGGTCATTTTCCTGTTTACTTTTATCCACGCTCGCGGGGTTAGGATAGGCGCCAGAATTCAAAACTGGCTTACCTTAATGAAAATTGGATTGCTCTTGTTGCTCATTCTTTTTGGATTTTGGTTGGGAAAGGGCGACTGGCAGCACTTCTCATTTTCGCAAACCTTGATGCCCTCAGGTTTTGGAGGAATTTCGACCATAGGTCTAAGTCTTTTATGGGTTATGTTCGCCTACAGCGGATGGAATGCAGCAACCTACATAGGTTCGGAGATAAAGAATCCACGCATCAATCTTCCAAAGGCATTAATCGGAGGAACCATTACCGTAATGGTATTATATCTCGCACTGAACATCTTTTTCATATATGCCATTCCTCCCGATGAAATGGCCGGAGTAGTTTCTGTAGCCGGACTCGCTGTAAAACTTGCCTTTGGAATCAATACCGAAATGGTCGTTTCACTGCTTATTTCGTTTGCACTATTCTCGTCGTTAAGTGCATACCTGATACTGGGCCCCAGAGTATATTATGCAATGGCGGGCGATGGTCTATTTTTCAAACCCCTTGCACATGTCTCTCAAAAATCAGGAGTGCCTTCACGCGCCATCCTTTTACAGGGATTAATCTCTGCTATCATGGTGATTTCAGGCACTTTCGAGCAGATACTGACCTATATGGGAGTGGCACTCGGGATTTTTCCAATTGTTGCGGTATGGGGCATTTTTCGATTGCGAAAGTTGCACCCCGGGGCAGCGCGCATGCCCGGATTTCCCTTCGTACAAATTGTCTTTTTGGGTGCCAGCATTGCAATGTTAATACTTACCTTAAAGGAGCGCACTCTTGAGTCGGTAATTGCGTTCGCTTCAGTGCTTGCCGGACTACCGGTCTATTTCTATTTTAAAACGAAATACCCAGGTTAGTCTCTTGGGTTGCCGGGGACTCAAACAGGTATCTGCAGGGTCTGCTTTTCATCCTCCCCAGTTTTCTCTGTCCAGGCTACGGTAATGAATTGCTTCGGAGAGATGATACGCTTCTATGCGGTCGCATGCTTCCAAATCGGCAATGGTTCGGGAGACTTTTAGGATACGGTCGTAGGCTCTTGCCGAAAGACCCAGTCGCTCCATGGCATTTTTAATCAAATCGCGGCTGCTATCGTCGAGATCGGTATATGTTCTGATCATTTTGCTACTCATCTGGGCGTTGCAATATACCCCCGGAGTATTTTTGAAGCGCTCCTCCTGAATGCGCCGGGCGGCAATAACCCGCTCCCTTATGTTTTCGCTGGGTTCAGAAGGCGCTGCCTCATCAAGATGTTTAAACGGAACAGGCACAACCTCGAGATGTATATCAATCCGGTCGAGCAAAGGACCCGAGATTCTGTTAAGGTACTTTTGAACGGCTCCTGCCTGGCATACACAATCTTTGTCCGGATGATTATAATAGCCGCATGGGCATGGATTCATCGATGCGCATAACATAAATGAAGCGGGGTACTCGACCGAAAATTTAGCGCGGGAGATGGTAATGCTTCGGTCCTCGAGAGGTTGCCGCATCACTTCAAGTACAGTACGTTTAAACTCAGGAAGTTCGTCGAGAAACAAGACACCGTTGTGCGATAAACTTATTTCGCCGGGCTGTGGGGAATTGCCTCCACCAACCAGGGCAATGTCCGAAATGGTATGATGGGGACTTCGAAAGGGGCGCTGGGTCATGAGTGAGGTCTCCTGATCGATTTTTCCTGCCACCGAATGAATTTTGGTGGTCTCCAGCGCTTCCTTAAGGGTAAATGGAGGAAGAATGGTTGGTATACGTTTGGCCAGCATGGTTTTGCCGGAACCGGGAGGCCCTATTAGTATGATATTGTGCCCGCCGGCCGCAGCTATCTCCAGAGCCCGCTTTACATTTTCCTGACCCTTTACATCAGAGAAATCGATGTCTGAGTGCGTACTTTTGGCAAAGAATTCAGACCTGGTATCAACGATTGTCTGTTCAAGCGAACCCTCATCTTTAAAAAAGGCGATAACTTCGCTCAGGTTTTCGACTCCAAAAATTTTTATCCGGTCAACCACTGCAGCTTCTCGTGCATTCTGCTTTGGAAGGATAAATCCTTCAAATCCCTCGTTTCTGGCATTAATGGCAATTGGCAACACCCCCTTTATGGGCTGAAGGGTACCGTCGAGCGACAATTCGCCCATCATCATATAGCGGTCAAACTTATCGGAAACAATCTGCCCGTCGGCCGCCAGCACTGCAATCGCCAGAGGGAGATCGTATGCAGAACCCTCCTTGCGAATATCGGCAGGAGCCATATTGATCACAATCTTTTGGCGGGGCCATTTGTAACCAATGATCCGTAATGCCGACTCAATGCGCTGCTGGCTCTCTTTTACGGCGTTGTCGGGCAATCCAACCAAAAGGAATTTTATACCATTGGTAACATCGGCCTCTACGGTAATGGTAACGGCATTAATACCATGCACCGTGCTGGCGAAAATTTTCACAAACATCGTTCACTGTTTTAGGGGTTACAGCTATAAATGTAGAAAGAATGCCCGAAAATGCAGCGTATGAATTTCAAAAAATTATTTCAGAAGGGAAGATTGCCAAGGTCGAGATTTCCGCCCGATAAGATGATGCCTACCTTCCGTCCGCTTACATCAATTTTTCCCTCAATAATAGCACCCAAGGGCACAGCAGCCGAGGGTTCTACAATAATCTTCATGCGTTCCCAAATCATTCGCATGGCATTTACAATATTCTCCTCTGTAACCGTTACGATGTCGTCGACCTTCTCGTTTATGATTTGAAAATTGCGTTGCCCCAATGAGGTAAGCAGTCCATCGGCGATTGTAGTTGGGTTCACCGATGGATGAAGCGTTTTTGTGTGAAACGACCGATATGCATCGTCGGCACCTGCGGGCTCAGCCGCGATTACCATACAATTCGGAAGCAGATGTTTCACGGTAATTGCGGTACCGCTGAGCAAACCACCGCCTCCAACGGGTACAATGATTACATCAAATTCGCCCCAGTCCTCGAGCAGCTCCTTTACCGCTGTACCCTGACCTGCAATTACATGAAAATTATCATAGGGATGAATTTCGGTAGCGCCCGTTAAGGCAATCACTTCGGCAAGTGTCGACTCCCTGGCTTTAAGGGTAGGCTCACATAGTGTAATTCTTCCGCCGTAACTCTCAACCGCAGTCTTTTTAATGGCCGGAGATGTTGAGGGCATTACAATATGAGCTGCTATGTTTCGCGAGCGTGCAGCCAGGGCAAGGGCTGCAGCATGGTTGCCCGAAGAGTGGGTAGCCACACCCCGTAATGCCTCTGAATCGTTAAGAGAAAATACGGCATTGCTCGCCCCTCTGAATTTAAAGGCCCCCACTTTTTGAAAATTTTCACACTTAAAAAACAGATTGCCTCCCGTAATGGCATTGATACTTACTGAATGCATAACCGGAGTGCGGTGTACAACCGCGCTGATGCGAAAATGGGCCTCTTCAACATCTTTAAAATGGGGAATAAAGCGCATATTATTGATTCTTAGAATTACCCTCTAAGTTACCGTCAAGCTTTTGATTTAGCAAATCGTAATCGGTGCGAAAAAAGGATTGACGGTTCAAAACCTTCATCTGTTTCAATCCCAACCGGTATAGAAATATTACAAAACCAATAAAAACAACCCAAAGCCATGCAATGCCCGTCATAAGAATAAAGTCGTACACTCCATGCAGAAGCATTGGAATCAGCAGTGCTTTTCGTCTGTTCGAAACCATTGTTAATGGGTAAAACCGGGCTATGCCCAGATAAAACCCCATAGTGATTCCGAAGATGGCATGGGCAGGTACAGCAGTGAATGCCCTAAGCAGCCCCACCGAAGCATCATTTGATACAACATACCCGATGTTCTCTACTGCTGCAAAACCAAGAGAAACGAACGTAGCATATACAATACCATCGTATTTGTCGTTAAATTCGGGGCTTTTCCAGATAAAAAGATAGAGGGCTGTAAACTTAAACAGCTCCTCGGTAAATGCAGCTACTACAAAAGCATTCCATGCGGCTCCGACAATTTGCCCCATCTCTGCCGATGGTATCATCAACAGTTCCTCTACAAAAATCACCGGGACTACGATTACCGCTCCGGCAAACATTGCCAATAAAACCTTACCCAATGGTTCGCGTTCATATTTGTCTCTCGACCATACATAGAATGCGATGACAACCACCGGTGCCAATGCAATAATAAGAAGGTCAGATCCCATAATGGTGGCTAAAGGTTAGAAATTGGGGTAACTGCAGCTCCTCCCACTTCCGGACGCAAACGCAATAGCCGGCCTTCAAGTCCTATATTCGAAAGCGGTTCTCCATCCAGGCTGTTTTTTGCTGTGGTTATGTATAGAGTTCCCAAATCGGAATCTCCAAAAGTTAAAGAGGTAACAAAATTCACAGGCAGTAAAATTGTATTTCGGATTTCTCCGGTCAACGGATTGTAGCTGGAAAGGTGTGAAGTTCCCCAATGACCAATCCACAAATTACCATCGTTGTCGGAGACCATTCCGGTAGGCATTCCCTGCGGTGAAGCCAATTCCACTGACTTCCCGGGGAGTAAAATGTTTCCTGATTGTACGTCGTATGCGTAAGAAATCAAGCTGTTTCCCTCCGAATTCAGATAGTACAAAAGAGTATTGTCGGCCGACCAGGACATACCTCCCGATACTCCGATTCCACTATCCAGAATTACCGAAAGTTCAGCATCTTCGACCCGAAACAACTTAGTGACACTGTTTTCATTCATAAAAGTGATAGAAACCCAGAACCTTCCACCGGGATCGATAGCCCCAACAGCCTGATGAATCTTTCCCTGGTCCTCCGGGAAATGGATGAGAAGCTGCTTGGTTCCGGTAACCGGATCCAGTCTATAAAAGCCATTCTCTAACAACACGAGCAATTCTCCGGTATCGATGGGAGCAACCGAAAAAACCAATTGTCCCAGATAGAGTTCCCGGTGCATATCAAGAACCGGGTTGTAGAGATTGAGAATTTTACCGGTTACATCCACCCAGTAAAGCCTACCTGCTTGAGAATTCCATACAACACTATTGCCAAACCCCGAATCAACATCAGAAACCACCATTACCCTATTGCCTGAATTTCCGCAACCGCTGAGCAGAGCAAGCAATACGATTAACCCGATGGCATTCCTCAATTTCATATCGACTCTATCAGTTTTTTTAATATAAGTGTCATTTTAGGTTCGGCCATCATCGCAACTTTCTGCACCTCTTCGTGCGATACTTCCACGATCTGCCCCGGAACTCCACTATCGGTAATGATTGAAATCCCAAATACTTTTAAGCCTGCATGTCTGGCCACAATCACCTCCGGAACCGTACTCATACCTACCACATCACCCCCCATCTTACG
>DIUI01000103.1 GCA_002428215.1 Prolixibacteraceae bacterium UBA6162 | reverse complement strand
TAAACAGCTCCTCGGTAAATGCAGCCACTACAAAAGCATCCCATGCGGCTCCGACAATCTGCCCCATCTCTGCCGATGGTATCATCAATAGTTCCTCTACAAAAATCACCGGGACTACGATTACCGCTCCGGCAAACATTGCCAGTAAAACCTTGCCCAATGGTTCGCGTTCATATTTGTCTCTCGACCATACATAGAATGCGATGACAACCACCGGCGCCAATGCAATAAGAAGAAGGTCAGATCCCATAATGGTGGCTATAGGTTAGAAATTGGGGTAACTGCAGCTCCTCCCACTTCCGGACGCAAACGCAACAGCCGGCCTTCGCGTCCTATATTCGAAAGCGGTTCTCCATCCAGACTATTTTTTGCTGTGGTTATGTATAGAGTTCCCAAATCGGAATCTCCAAAAGTTAAAGAGGTAACAAAATTCACAGGCAGTAAAATTGTATTTCGGATTTCTCCGGTCAACGGATTGTAGTTGGAAAGCTGTGAAGTTCCCCAATGACCAATCCACAAATTACCATCGTTGTCGGAGACCATTCCATTTGGCATTCCCTGCGGTGAAGCCAATTCTACTGACTTCCCTGGGAGTAAAATGCTTCCTGATTGTACGTCGTATGTGTAAGAAATCAAGCTGCTTTCCTCCGAATTCAGATAGTAAAAAAGAGTTTTGTCGGCCGACCAGGACATACCTCCCGATACTCCGATTCCACTATCCATAATTACCGAAAGTTCAGCATCTTCGACCCGAAACAACTTAGTGAGGATGTTTTCATTCATAAAAGTAATAGAAACCCAGAACCTTCCAGCGGGGTCGATAGCCCCAACAGCCTGTTGAATTTTTCCCTGGTCCTCCGGGAAATGGATGAGAAGCTGCTTGGTTCCGGTAACCGGATCCAGTCTATAAAAGCCATTCTCGAGCAACACGAGCAAGTCTCCGGTATCGATGGGAGCAACCGAAAAAACCAATTGTCCCAGATAGAGTTCCCGGTGCATATCAAGAACCGGGTTGTAAAGATTGAGAATTTTACCGGTTACATCCACCCAATAAAGCCGACCTGCTTGAGAATTCCATACAACACTATTGCCAAATCCCGAATCAACATCAGTAACCACCGTTACCCTATTGCCTGAATTTCCGCAACCGCTGAGCAGAGCAAGCAATACGATTAACCCGATGGCATTCCCCAATTTCATATCGACTCTATCAGTTTTTTTAATATGAGTGTCATTTTAGGTTCGGCCATCATCGCAACTTTCTGCACCTCTTCGTGCGATACTTCCACGATCTGCCCCGGAACGCCACTATCGGTAATGATTGAAATACCAAATACTTTAAGGCCTGCATGTCTGGCCACAATCACCTCCGGAACCGTACTCATACCTACCACATCACCCCCCATCTTACGAAACATGATATATTCGGCAGGAGTTTCGAAGGTTGGCCCAGAAACACCCACATAGACGCCCTCTTTGACATCGAAATTGTGTTCGAGTGAAATCAGTCGGGCAGTATAACGAAGGCGCTCGTCGTAAACCCGGCTCATATCGGGAAATCTTGGACCCAACGCAGCAATGTTGGGACCACGCAAGGGATGTTCCGGAAAGAAATTAATATGGTCGTTGATGACCATTATATCGCCTACTTTATAGTCGGGATTAAGTCCACCTGTAGCATTCGAAACAAAAAGGTATTCAATCCCAAGCTGTTTCATAACTCTCACCGGGAAGGTTACCTCCAACATTGAATACCCTTCGTAATAATGAAATCGCCCCTGCATGGCAACCACCTCTTTATCTCCCAGCTTACCGAAAATAAGGCGTCCGGCATGACCCTCGACAGTTGAAACAGGAAAGTTGGGAATTTCACTGTAGGGTATAGACATGGCTATATCAATTTCTTTAACAAGCCCTCCCAGTCCGGTTCCGAGAATTATGCCAATTTTAGCCTTTGTTGCGGTCTTTTCTGTGATGTAATTCGCGGTTGCTTTTATTTTCTCCAACATATTGAATAATTTTTTGATCAAACTGTTTACCCTCACGGTCGAGGAATTTAACCTGAACCGGAAGAATGTAGATTGCCATTTTCAGCTTCCGGGGCAGATCGAGATGTCTTAGCCTTACAGCATCCTTTTCGGTAGTGACAATTATCTTCTCCTTTTTGTTTAATGCATCAAACCTTTCCATAACTGTGTCCATATCTTTCATGGTAAAGTTATGGTGATCGGGGAAAGACATCGCCTCGAGTTCATCGGTAATACCTTCAAGGTATTGTATGGCATATTCGGGGGCAGCAATCCCAGTTACGAGTAAAATGGCCATATGGTGAGGATCGTTGAACAGGTCCATTGGCCGGGCTTCGTCAAAAAGCGGAAACATTTGGCCATACACCATGGTCGTGAAATAAAGATCCTGATAGGGAAAGAGTCTGACATCCTTCGATAAAATTCTCCGGTTAATGGGAGTAATTTCATTCGGGCATTTGGTAATGATAATAATATTGGCTCTTTGGGCCTGCATTTTGCTCTCCCTTAAACGACCAAAAGGCAGCAAAGCATCATCCTTGATAGGTTTGTTATAATCGATCAGCAGGATATTGATTCCGGGAGAAATTCGACGATGCTGAAAGGCATCATCAAGCACTACCACATCGGGGGGAGGTATCTGCTGCAATAGAGTTTCGACACCGGTTACCCGATTTTCGTCGACCGCAACGGTAACCCCCGGGTATTTGCGTTTCATCTGAAGTGGCTCATCCCCAACCTCGGCGACCATTGAATCCTGGTCAACAAAAAGAAAACCCTTTGTTTTTCGCTTATAGCCACGACTAAGTGTGGCAACTCTGAAGTTTTGCCGGAGCAGCTTAACCAGATATTCGGTATGGGGGGTCTTTCCGGTTCCTCCTACGGTAATATTACCAACGGAAATAATAGGAACTTCAAACTCCCTTGAGTGAAGAATCTTTAAATCATACAGTCGGTTTCTAAGCGCCACTGCGATTCCGTAAATCACGGATACAGGATAAAGCAAAAGCTTTAGCATACTACAACAATTGGTGCAGGCTAAAATACTAAATTATGGCGGCAAATGGGCAATCAAACCATTATTTGGAGTTCCAGAATTGCAAAGGCTAAAAATGTAAAAGGCTGTCTGCGAAATGCAGACAGCCTTTTACATAGTGAACAAAATTGATTGATAGCTTATTTATGAGCCGGATCCTGCGACAAAGCCGGCTGAATATCCAGCTGCGCCTGAGGCACCGGCCAGTATTCATTTTTATTAGGCATAAATGAAGCTCCGGTAAGGAAGGTTCTGAACTGCCGGTCGCGGGCGATATAGGCATTCAGTACCTCGCCGGCAATTCCCCAGCGCCGTAAATCGAAGAAACGGTGTCCTTCGGTGGCAAATTCAAGCGTAAGCTCCATTCGAACCGCTTTACGTGCTTCAACTTGTGAGGCAAAAGCAGGGTGACCGGCTGGATAGGGTTCAACTTTATAGTTGGCCGCTGGCTTAGAGTAGTCAACCACAATTGGAACACCAGGACCAAAGGCATAAGTGGTACAGTGGCCCATCACCACTTGACCATTTTTTGCCCTTTCACGAACCATATTGATTTTCTGGCGGGCAAGATCCAGCTCACCATCCTCGATATGAATTTCTGCTCTCCAAAGAAGTATATGCGCCAGTCGGTAGGCCCTGAAATTGCGGTTATTGTCAAATCCGCTGCCAAAAGTCTGAAGCGCC
>DIUI01000028.1 GCA_002428215.1 Prolixibacteraceae bacterium UBA6162 | reverse complement strand
CACGACTTTCTCGAAAGAATGACGTTCCATCTTATCAATTTTGATGCTCCCGCCTTCACCCGAACTACAGAGGAGGTAATTTCCAAATTCGGATTTGATGATGCTGTTCATACTGTTTTCTTTCCATTTTTCGAGAAGGTTGGTCTTTATTGGCAGGTGGGATCTATCTTTCCAGCTCAGGAGCACTTTATCTCTAATCTGTTTCGTCAAAAACTAATTGTAGAAATCGACCGGCTTGGACTGGCAGAACCCAACAGCGATATTATTGTTATGTATCTTCATGAAAATGAGATGCATGAATTGAGTCTTCTTTATTACAGCTACCTTGCCCGAAAGCGGGGTCTTCAGGTGTATTACCTCGGACAAAATATTCCGCTCGAAGATCTCCGCCGCCTTGGAAAAATCGACAAGGTAAAATACGTATTTACTGCTTTTATAAATTCGATCGAAAAGGAAGCGTTGGAACAATACCTGATAGATATGGATGAAATATTCGGTCAATGCAAGATAATAATCACGGGTTTACAGTTAAAGATACATCAGCCTGCCATCCCTGAAAATATCTTGGTTGTGGAGTCATACCGTGATTTCAATGCTGCTGTTTGATGCTGGATTTTGCCTATCTTCGGCAAACCGATCAGATCTGATCCCAGCTTAGCGTAATGAACTGTCTTTAAAAGATATTTAGGTTTGTTGGACGAATTTATTGGCTTGGGTTAATCTGACCAATGCAATGATTCATTATTTACCAAACTATTCACCTATGAATTACAAGGCACTTCACAAACTCTCATACGGAATGTACATTGTTGCAAGCGAGCATGAGGGAAAACAGGCAGGATATATCGGAAATACTGTATTTCAAATTACCAGTTCACCGGTGCTAATAGCCATAAGTTGCCATAAAAATAACGATACCTCCGGTGTCATCCTTAACAGTCGATGCTTCTCTGTCTCAGTTTTACAGAAGGAAGTGAGTACTTCTCTCATTGGAGAATTTGGCTTTATGGCCAGCAGCGAGATCAATAAATTCGCCAAGGTTAAGACTGAAAAATATGCTACGGGTGCCCCGGTTGTGTTGGATTCAGCTGTGGCCTGGTTCGATTGTCGGGTAAAAGAAGTTGTTGATGCAGGATCTCATCACCTTATTTTGGGAGAGGTAGTGGACAGTGCTCTTCTTTCGGATAAGGAGCCACTTACCTACGAATATTACCGGGAGAAATATAAGATGTTAGCCCCCCGAAATGCTCCTACCTATATTGAGAAGGAGAAACTCGAGGCCGGTGCAGCCGAAATGTTAGAAAGAGCCAATGTAACAGCTGAGGGGAGTGTTTCACCAACCATCGACGACAGGGATGAAACTGACGAGCACATATGTGTAATATGTGGCTATGTCTACCGCGAAGAGGAGGGAGATCTTTCAATGGGTATTCCTCCGGGAACACCTTTTAGTGAGCTGCCTGAAGACTATCGCTGTCCGATTTGCAATGCCGGAAAAGACTACTTTAAACCTGTAGATTAAAACGGAAAACTACAAAGTACGGTGGGTGCCATCACAATAGGGTTTATTTGCCGAATGCTTGCAATTGCATAACCAAACCTCTCTTGCCTCCTCAATTTTGAAAGCTACAGGGGTGATACCTGAACCCCGGTGTGAGCCGTCGCAAAAGGGTTGATTGCTGCTTTTTCCGCATGCACACCAGTAATAGTCGGCTGCTTCAAGTTTAAGCATTACTGGTTTTTTGTCAAAAATTATTGGTTTTTCCATGTTTATGTTTGTTAAGGGATGAGTCTGTAGGCTACCACCCGGTTGTCGTTGAAAGTTGGAACAAGCAGGAGCTGATGATGGATAACAAAATCGATATCCGCCGACTGAATATTATCGGCTGCGGTGTCGAGCAACTGTAAGAGGCCATTTTCTGTTTGTAGAAAAACTCTCCCTGCCCAATGTGAAAAAATGAGTTGCCCTGATGCTGTTTTTTCTATACCATCAACTCCTCCGGCGTCCGTAATAATCGTGGTCAGTTTCTTTGTAGCTATATCGAGTTCAAAAATATGTTGATCACCAACATAGAGTTTGCCTTTGTCTGCGAATAACCCATTCGGACGGTTGAAATCGTCGGAGTGAAACCACTCCGTAAAATCTCCCTGAATCAGGCGGTGAATCTTTTTTGTACGCATATCCGAAACAAATACTGAACCGTCGGAGCAAATGGTTACATCGTTAAGGAATTCAGCACCTGGTGCAGGATACCTATGGGCAATCCGGGCAGTGGTTATGTCGATTTCTACCAGCTGATCGATGTCGGCTACATACAAACGGTTGCCAAAAATGCCCATTCCCTTTGGTGCATCCAATCCGGCTACCCACTCCAGTTTCAAGATCTCGCCTTCCGGCGATAGAAGCGAAATAAATCCATTTCCGTCTTTTGCATTGCTCTGCCCGTTAATATTGGCTACGAAGATCTGGTTGCCCTCCGTGTGAAAAATAACCGATTCAGGTGTTTTTAGTTCCTGGGGAGTCGACCAAAGAAGATTGAGCTGCTGAGCAGAAACACCCTGGCTGCTAATTAATGCTGCAAAAAGTAAGATAAGTAAATGATTTTTCATAACGAGGTTTTAGTCTTTCAATACAACAAGATAGTAGCCAAAAGGTTAGTTTGATTGGCACTCTTTTTTTAGGCAGTTGTTAAGATTTTGAAGTGCATCAATTTTGGTTTGTAGTCGAATTTCGACATTTCCAGAAAACATAGACCATATTAATGAGGACCAGCAGACTAAAGGTGATTCGGAGCGCCAGATTCTCTTTAAATAAACCGCCAATCCAAACCAGAAGCAGCATTATAATAGCGGCTATTAATTGTATAATGGTCTTTGTGCGCCGGGGAATAAATTTCTGCAGAAACATTCCGCTGGCCAATATCAGCAACAGGATTACTACAAGAATGGCTTCGTTCATTTGTTCGATTTATTAAATGGAGCAAAATTCAGGCAATAGCATTGGCTCAGTTATAATTATGAAAATCGGGTTCCAATAAGCTTAATGAACTCTTCGCGGGTAGGCCCACGTTCAAACGCCCCTGTAAAATCGGAAGTGGTGGTTATGGAGTGTTGCTTTTGAACACCGCGCATTTGCATGCAAAGATGCTGTGCTTCAATGACTACCGCTACTCCAAGCGGTTTAAGGGTGTCGTTTATGCACTCTTTAATTTGTGTTGTAAGTCTTTCCTGCACCTGCAGTCGACGTGCAAAAACATCAACAACCCTGGCAATTTTACTCAATCCGGTAATGTACCCGTTGGGAATATAGCCCACGTGTGCTTTACCAAAGAATGGCAAAAGATGGTGTTCGCACATCGAATATATTTCTATGTCTTTTACAATGACCATTTGCCGGTAATCTTCCTTAAACATAGCAGATGAGAGAATCTTAACCGGATCGATTTCGTAACCCTGAAGCAGAAATTGCATTGATTTGGCTACCCGCATCGGTGTTTTAGAGATACCCTCTCTGCTGGATTCCTCACCCAAAAGAGCAAGAATTTCCTGATAGTGATGGGCAATCTTCTCGAGTTTTTGACTATCGTATCGCTCTATTCGCTGGTAACTACTATGCTGGTTGTTGTGTGAAAAATCCATATTATCGAGGTAAGAATGAATTGTCTTACAAATATGGCGTTTTTGTAAGGATTTGAAGCACGTTTGTGCAATCAAGTTATGCCAGAATTAACTGACCAGGTGATTGCCTCGCGTCTGCACAATGCCACTCAGTGTCCATAATCGGTCTGCCAGGAGAAGGAAGGTAGCCGTAAGCATTATATAAGATAACGCCGCCGGCAGACTTTGCAATTCCCTGCCAATCTGTGAAACTGTAGTGCGCATAATCTCCGGAACTTGAGGCTGCCATTGAATTCCCAAGGTATTTAAAATGCTGCTGTCTGGGGCAGGACTGAAGGCTTCTAAGAGAATCAGCAAAATCCCTAATGCAGCAAAAAGTGCTACGAAAATCCAGAAGGGTTTACCTAGCAACGGATCCTTTTTGACTGGCTGTGCTAAAGTCTGTGTCTCTATGGCTTTCATTACCCTGTCCGTAAAACCATCATCCGGCTTATCGAGTATGGTTTTACGAATCAATTGTTTAAATTCCTGATCGTATGTATCTTGTTTCATGGCACTTGATATAACTCGTGATGACTTAAATTCTCCATAGATGTTTGCAATCGTTTTCTTGCCCTGAAAAGCTTTATTTTAACATTGCTTTCGCTCAGCCCGGTTACTGTTGAAATCTCTTCTATACTTTGGCCTTCGTAATAATAGAGCAGTATAAGGGTGTAATCACTTGCCGGTAAATCTTTCAGAGCTCTTTGCAGGCAATCTACCCTGATCTCCTCCGCATTGTCTCCGTGCAGACTGTCTATTGCCTCCCTCCGCGGAACATCTTCGAGAGAGGCGAAAGATATCTTTTTTTTGCGCAGTTCCGACATACAGTTGTTGTATGTAATGGAATAGAGCCAGGTCGAAAATTTAGAGTTCCCTTTAAAGGTCCCGATCGACTGAAAGGCCTTAATGAAGGTCTCCTGGGCAATCTCTTCGGCATCCTCCCGATTTCTAAGAACTTTTAGAGCAATAGAAAAGACGATATCCCGGTATTTATCCACCAGACTTGAAAATGCCTGATGATTCCCTTCCTGAACCCACCTGATTATCTGCTGCTCGTCCATATTGTCTTATTCCATCCTTATGACGGAAAAAATTGATTTAGGTTACGTTTTTACAGATTTATTTCAAAGGTTGTAACCTGATTCAGAATGTTGCGTCATAACGACAGAATTGTACAACAACTTAAAAATAGAATGTCATGGTAGAAATTTTGGTCCCGTTAAGCTTTTTTCTGATGGTTTTTTCCATCGTTTATGTGGCCTTGTCAACTCAGAACAAGGAACGTATGGCTCTAATTGAAAGGGGTGCAGATCCTTCGCTTTTTAAGAGTAAACCCAAAGGTAGCACTTACAGCACCTTTAAATGGGGATTGTTTATGGTAGGTTTGGCTGCAGGTATATTTCTGGGGATGATTCTTTCGGCTTACACACGCCTTGAAGAGGGTCTTGTGTTTTCTTCAATGATTCTTCTTTGTGGTGGTATAGCCCTTATGGTGGCTTATTTGTTGCGAGGCAGATTAGAGAAAAAGCCCGAATAAATGTTGATTCCTGTGTAAAAAAGAGAGGCTGCCCTTCAAAGGCAGCCTCTCTTTTTTAAGTGATGGGTAGTTTATTTCTTAACTACCTTTTTGTAACCATAAATAGCAGCACTTCCAAGCTCTTGCTCAATGCGCAGCAGTTGGTTGTATTTTGCCATCCTGTCGGAACGGCTAAGTGAGCCGGTTTTGATTTGTCCACAGTTTAAGGCAACTGCAATATCTGCGATGGTAGAATCTTCTGTCTCTCCCGAACGGTGCGAGGTAACCGAAGTATAGCCTGCCCGGTGTGCCATTTCAATAGCGTCGATGGTTTCGGTAAGGGTTCCGATTTGGTTTACTTTGATAAGAATTGAATTGGCAGCCTCGAGTTCAATTCCTTTACGCAGGTATTCAACGTTGGTCACAAACAGGTCGTCGCCAACCAGCTGACATTTATGTCCAAGCGCTTTGTTTAAGGCTACCCAGCCGTTCCAGTCACCTTCGTGCATGCCATCTTCGATTGAATCGATAGGGAATTTCTCTACCAATTCGGCCAGATAAGTTACCTGCTCGGCCGAGGTACGCTTTTTCCCTTTTTCTCCTTCAAATTTGGAGTAGTTGTATATTCCATCGGTGTAAAATTCGGAAGCAGCACAGTCGAGCGCAATGGAGATGTCTCCGCCTTCTTCGGCACGCCCTGGTTTGTATCCGGCATTTTTAATAGCTTCGATAATGCTGTTGAGTGCGTCTTCTGTCCCGTCGAGTGCCGGAGCAAATCCACCTTCGTCTCCTACGGCTGTGCTCAGATTGCGGTTGTGCAATACCTTTTTAAGGTTATGAAAAACTTCTGCACCCATGCGCAGCCCTTCACGGAACGAAGGGGCCCCAATCGGGCGAATCATAAATTCCTGAAAAGCTATGGGAGCATCTGAATGACTGCCGCCATTGATAATGTTCATCATCGGGACCGGTAGCGTTTTTGCATTGGTACCTCCAATGTAACGATAGAGCGGCATTTCAAGACAATCAGCTGCTGCCTTGGCTACTGCAAGCGATACGCCCAGCATGGCATTGGCACCAAGTTTTGACTTGGTTTTTGTGCCGTCGAGTTCAATCAGTTTTTTATCAATGGCAACCTGATCCATAGCCGACATACCCACTATAGCCCTTCCTATAACTTCATTTACGTTCTCAACCGCTTTGAGTACACCTTTGCCGAGATAACGGCCTTTGTCGCCGTCGCGCAATTCAAGTGCTTCATTCTCTCC
>DIUI01000015.1 GCA_002428215.1 Prolixibacteraceae bacterium UBA6162 | reverse complement strand
GGCAAGGCTCTTTCTTTTAATAATCTGCTCGATGCCGATGCTGCCTGGAAGTCGGCATCAGATGCATGGCATTCTGTTTCCCATATCAAAGGGAAACAGGCAGTGTCGGTTGTGAAACATTTGAATCCCTGTGGTCTGGCAGTAGCCAGAACGGCAATGGAGGCCCTTGAATTGGCATGGGCAGGCGATCCGGTTTCAGCATTTGGCGGTATTGTTTGTTTTACCGACACCGTAGACTCCGAAATTGCAGCATGGTTCGATAAACGTTTTGTTGAAATATTGATAGCACCCGGATTTTCGACTGAAGCAATTGAAATATTGAGTCAAAAAAAGAACCTTCGTCTTCTGGTGGCACCTCCAAGGACTCGGGTGGCAGGCGAGACGGTAATCAGGTCGGTAAGCGGCGGACTATTGGTTCAGCAAGAAGATGAAGGAGGCGAAGAAACCTTTGAGACCGTAACAAATATGCCTTTTGCTGAACAAAAGTTACAGTTGGCGCGGTTTGGAGTAGCAGCATGTAAGCATTTGAAAAGCAATGCGATCGCCCTTGTTTCTGAAACCAAAGATGGGTGTTTCTGGCTTACCGGAGCGGGAATGGGTCAGCCTAATCGACTCGATAGTCTCCGTCAGCTTACAATTCCCAGATTTAATCAAAAAGATGGGCTTACCATTTCTGAATCGGTTTTGGTATCGGATGCCTTCTTCCCATTTCGCGATAGTATTGAAGTAGCCAACGAATTTGGAATTAAATACATAGTAGAACCAGGAGGCAGCATCCGCGATAAGGAAGTTATTGATGCCTGTAATGAATTTGGTATGGCAATGTTGTTTACCGGTACCAGGCATTTTCGCCACTAATAGTTATTAATTCGTATCAAGATGGGATTGTTTTCGTTTTTTACGCAAGAGATTGCGATTGACTTGGGTACTGCCAATACCATAATTATTCACAACGATAAAATTGTAGTGGATGAACCTTCCATTGTTGCCATCGATCTTAAAACCGAAAAACTGGTAGCAATTGGTGAACGAGCCAGGCAAATGCAAGGCAAAACACATGCAAATCTGGTTACCATACGTCCTCTTCGGGATGGGGTAATTGCAGATTTTAATGCGGCTGAGCAAATGATCAGGGGAATGATTAAAATGATTAATCCCAAAAGTCGGTTTTTTACACCTTCACTTAAAATGGTGATCTGCATTCCTTCCGGTAGCACTGAAGTTGAGATAAGGGCCGTTCGCGACTCTTCTGAACATGCTGGCGGACGAGAGGTATATATGATTTATGAACCTTTGGCAGCAGCTATTGGTATAGGTCTCGACGTTGAAGCTCCCGAAGGCAATATGGTGGTTGACATTGGGGGTGGAACGACTGAGATCGCGGTTATTTCGCTGGGAGGAATCGTAACCAATAAGTCTATTAGAATTGCTGGAGATGATTTAACCGCCGACATTATGGAGTACATGCGGCACAATCACAACATTAAAATCGGAGAAAGGACGGCCGAAGAGATTAAAATTCAGGTGGGTTCAGCATTGACGCATCTCGAAAATCCACCCAAAGATTTTGTTGTTCAGGGTCCTAATCAGATGACCTCTCTGCCCTTGGAGGTTCCTGTTTCATACAAGGAGATAGCCCACTCACTTGAAAAATCGTTGTCAAAAATTGATTTGGCCATCTTAAGTGCGCTAGAACAGACTCCACCTGAACTTTATGCCGATATTGTTAAAAACGGGATTTGGCTGGCTGGCGGAGGTGCTCTTTTGAGGGGACTTGACAAGCGCCTTAGCGATAAACTTGGGATACCGTTTCAGATTGCCGACGACCCCATGCGGGCGGTGGTAAGAGGAACCGGAGTAGCCCTCAAGAATGTCGATAAGTTCTCCTTCCTGATTCGTTAGACCTTATTTTTTGGGCGATTACCCAACTTGCATATCCGGCGAATGAAAGGTCTTGTATTGTCTCTGGAAGACTTATGGTATGCAGGCATTCGAATTAATTGTATTTTAGTTCCCTTGTAAGCTGTTTCGTTAAGGGTCTAACCATTTTCCTATGTGGAATCTCTTGCGGTATTTGTATCGGCATCATGTTGTATTGGTGTTTGTCGCGCTTGAAATCGTTTCGCTTGTGCTGGTTTTTAGTCGGAATGATTTTCAACGTTCTGTATTTATGACTTCTTCCAACCATCTCAGCGGTAATGTATATGAGTACTACTCAGGAGTAATGAATTATTTTAATCTGGCCTCAAGCAACCGGCAGCTTGCAAACGAAAATGCCCGACTGAGGCTTTTGTTGCACAATGTTTTGCCTGATTCGGCTGTCAGCAAAAACCTTCCGTTGCCTGCGGAAATCGAAACCCCTTCGCCTTATACATTTCAGTCGGCCAGAGTTATTAATAATTCAGTTACCCGGCAATACAATTATATTACCATCGATAAAGGAAGAAAGGATGGAATTCGTCCCGATATGGGGGTAATTGCAGCCGGTGGGGCCGTTGGTGTGGTTGCATTTGTGTCAGAGTCGTATGCAACTGTTATTTCGCTGTTAAATCCTCGTTGGAATATTTCGGCTCGACTGCTACGAAATAACTATTTTGGATCGCTTTCGTGGGATGGTGCTGACTATCGATATGCACGTCTGACGGAGATCCCGTTTCACGTCGACCTGCTGGTGGGGGATTCTATAACTACCAGTGGATTTTCAACCATCTTCCCCGAAGGCATAATGCTGGGATTTGTCGACGATTTCTCGAGAGAAGGCGGGGATAATTTCTATTCGATAAAGGTTAGGTTATCGGTCGACTTTAAATCGCTTGTGTGGGTCGATGTTGTTGACAATTTGGATCGTGATGAAATAAAATTAATTGAAAGTCTGGGGAAGAATGGTACAGATCTGGATTAAATATTCCTTTATGTTCATGTTGGTTATTCTGGCACAAGTGCTGATATTTAACCAGGTAGACATCAGTGGATTCTTGCATCCTTATGTATACATATTGTTCATATTACTTTTGCCATTGTCGCTTCCCAGATACCTTGTTTTGGTTTTGAGTTTTGTACTTGGTTTTATTATGGATGTTTTTGCCAATACTCCAGGGATGCATGCTTCAGCCTCGGTGTTAACAGGTTTTGTGCGCACTCCGGTGGTTAACCGTTTGATGCCTTATACCGATATAGACGATTTTCCTGGTCTTCACCAGACTGGTTTTCGTTGGTTTCTCACTTATTCCTCCGCACTGGTTTTGGTGCATCACACTTTTCTGTTTCTGATTGAGGTATTCACTTTAACCCATCTTCATATTACGCTGCTTCGGGTTGTTGTCAGTGCTTTTTTTACCCTTTTCTTTATTGTTTTAAGTCAATATCTTTTCTTTAAGAAATAAATGGTTGTAAGCACATGTCGTCCAATAGAAAATATCTTGTTATAGCCATCTTCTTTGCAACCGGCATGTTGTTCATTCTGCGGCTTTTCTATCTGCAGGTAGTAGATACCTCCTATCAGGAGTATGCCACCAGTAATGTTTTGCGCAAGGTGGTGCAATATTCGGCACGTGGCCTCATTTACGACAGAAACGGTGAGTTACTGGTCTACAACAAAGCTGCCTACGACCTTATGGTAATCCCCAGAGAGGTTACTCCATTCGATACTGTTAGTTTTTCGGCAATGCTCGACATTTCGGTCGATGAATTTCGGAAGCGACTCAAAGACGCGAGGCAATACTCATTATTCAGGCCATCCTTATTGGTGAAACAGATCTCGCCGGAGCAGTATGCTGTGATACAGGAGCAACTATACAAAGTACGGGGTTTCTTCTTTCAGTCTCGAACCCTCCGCGAGTATGCCCATCCATTGGCTGCTCATGTGCTGGGGTATGTAGGAGAAGTTTCGCAGAATCATATTGATGAAAATCCCTATTATCAGTCGGGCGACTATATCGGAATCAGCGGAATCGAAAAAACCTACGAGCATGTTTTACGCGGACAAAAAGGAGCAAAATATTATATGGTTGATGTGCATAACCGTATTCAGGGTAGCTACCTCAATGGAGAGGCAGATACCACCGCTGTAATCGGCAGCAATTTAACTTCCAGCCTCGACCTTCAGCTGCAAATGTATGCCGAGCAACTTCTGCGCAACAAAAGGGGAAGCATTGTTGCCATTGAACCTGCTACCGGCGAAGTTTTGGTAATGGCCAATTCACCGGCATACGATCCCGGTTTACTGGTGGGACGTGCCCGTGGCAGGAATTACCTTGAGTTGCTTGAAAATCCGGTCAAGCCTCTGTATGACAGGGCCCTAATGGCTCAATACCCACCTGGGTCGACTTTTAAAATGGCCAACGCATTAATAGCTCTCCAGGAGGGAGTGATTACCCCACAAACTCAGTTCAGGTGTAACCATGGATACCAGTCTGGCAGCTTCAGACTGGCTTGTCATCACAGTGAGTCATTTACCCTGATTCCTTCTATTTCAAGGTCATGTAATGCCTATTACGTATATGTTTTTAGGGCGATACTCGAGAACAGGCACTATTCCGGGGTAAGAGAAGCCTACGATGCCTGGCGAAACCATTTGCTTAGAATGGGAATTGGACAAACTTTGAATACCGATTTTGCCCACGAGTTAGGGGGATTGGTTCCCACTTCGGCCTACTATGAACAAGCCGTATTTCGGGGAGCCAGATGGCGTGCTTTGCCAATAGTGTCCCTTTCGATTGGTCAGGGAGAACTTGGGGTTACCCCTTTGCAGCTTGCCAATCATGCGGCAATGCTTGCCAACCGGGGGCACTATTATATTCCGCATATTGTCAGACAGATCGAGAATGGAGCCATCGACCCCAGGTTTAGAACTCCGGTCGAATCGGGAATTGATCAACATCATTTCGACGACGTAATTGAAGGCATGGAACAAGTTATGGTTTCTGGCACCGGAGCCAGATCGAGGGTTCCCGGGATTTCAATTTGCGGAAAAACTGGTACTGCCCAGAATCCACATGGCGCCGACCATTCTGTATTTATGGCCTTTGCTCCCAAAGATAATCCCAAAATAGCTATTTCGGTCTATATTGAAGCTGGTATTTGGGGGTCGACTTATGCTGCACCCATCGCCAGTCTTATCATTGAGAAATACCTGAATGGCGAAATCTCTGAAGGACGTAAATGGATGGAAGAGAATATGTTGAATGCCAATTTGATGAATGACCTAAAAATCGTCCGTATCGATGGCACAGAGGAATAATTTATGGGCAAATATCGATTGGTGGATCGTCCTGCTGTTTGTTGGCCTCATGCTTTTGGGGTGGATAAACATCTATGCTGCTCTGTACAATGAAGAGCATAAGAGCATTTTTGATGTTACGCAACGCTATGGCAAACAATTGATTTGGATTGGTGCAGCCCTTATTATCGGCGTGATTATTTTGTTGATTGACACCAATTTTTATCTCTTCTTTTCCTACCCGATATATGGTTTGGTTGCCCTATCACTTGTGTTGGTTCTATTGGTAGGCGTAGAGATTAATGGTTCGAAATCTTGGTTTGTAATAGCCGGCGATTTACGATTGCAGCCTTCCGAGTTTGCCAAATTTGCTACGGCCATCGGACTCGCAAGATTAATGAGTGAGCACAATTACAAATTTTATTCGGTTAAATCCTTTGCCTTAATAGCCCTAATAATAGGGCTTCCTGTTGTTTTAATTATGCTTCAGCCAGACCCGGGATCGGCAGTGGTCTTCTTTATCTTTTTTATTGTCCTTTACCGCGAAGGCATGTCGGGCACGGTGCTGTTTTTTGGTTTCCTAATCCTTATTCTTTTCATGCTGGCGATGCTTACCCAAAATTCATTTTTGGTCGGATTGCTTTTCATTGGCAGTATTGTTGCCTACGTCATAATTCATCAGCGGTTCCGGCCGGCCGGTATTGCTCTTCTGGTGGGGGCATCCATTACTTTTATTTTGTATGCCATACAGTTTTTACTTGACCTCGATTATCCCCTGGAGTATATTTTAGTGGCCGGAACTTCTCTAAGTATGCTGGGTTTTATGGGGTATATTGTTGGCAAAAGGATCAAGCGTACCCTATTTATTATCAATATCTTCTTTGCATCGGTTTTGTTTACCTATTCAGTAGATTATGCCTTTGAAAATTTACTAAAACCACACCATCAAAACCGTATCAATGAACTCCTTGGATTACAATCCGATCCGCGTGGCAGTGGCTGGAACGTTAATCAAAGTAAAATAGCCATTGGATCGGGTGGGTTTGCCGGGAAGGGGTTTTTAAATGGTACTCAAACCAAATACAACTTTGTGCCTGAACAGAGTACCGACTTTATTTTCTGTACCGTTGGCGAGGAGTGGGGATTTGTTGGGTCAACACTTGTTGTTGCCATGTTTCTAATCCTTTTTTGGAGGCTAATATTGTTGGCCGAACGACAAAGATCCGCTTTTTCGAGGATTTATGGGTATGGCGTTGTTTCTGTGCTTTTTGCTCATTTTGCCATCAATATTGGAATGACCATCGGGCTTGTACCAGTTATTGGAATACCCTTGCCATTTTTTAGTTACGGTGGCTCCTCGCTGTGGGCATTCACCGTATTGCTTTTTGTCTTCCTGCGACTTGATGCAAGCCGTCTCGACAAACTTCTTTAAGGCTTATGCAGAAGATGCCTTTTTAGTTTGATAAGGTCGAAGATCTTTGCATTCAGAGCCCTCTTTTACAAAACTAATTCAGATATTTGAAAGCGCATACACCTCTTTGGTGGGGGATAGCAAGTTTATGCCAACCGGAAAGGGTTCTATCCACCTGCATTGAGCCATCAACTACACGAAGAGTGACAACTAAATTTGAACTAAAAATATAGCTATGAAGAAGTTAATGATTCTCTTTTTTGCGGTGAGCTTTTTGGCCACACCTCTTTTTGCAAAGAAACCGAAGGCCGTAAAATTGTTTAATGGAAAAAACCTGAAGGGATGGGTTACACACGGCACAGAAAAGTGGTATGTCGAGAATGGTCTATTGGTATGTGAGAGTGGGCCTGACAAGGGATATGGATATCTTTCGACCGAAAAGGAGTTTTACAATTTTGATCTTACAGTAGAATTTAAACAGGAGGCGAATGGCAACAGCGGGGTTTTCTTCAGGTCCACTGTTGACGGCACAAGGGTGAGTGGCTGGCAAGTAGAAGTTGCTCCACCCAATCGCGATACCGGTGGTATTTATGAGTCTTATGGCAGGGGCTGGCTGGTTCAGATCCCCGATGAGAAAGAGAGCATTCTGCGGATGGGTGAATGGAACGTGATGAGAATCCGTGCTGAAGGCGACAAGGTTACCACGTGGTTAAACGGAGTTGAAATGGTTGATATTACTGACGAAAAGATTGGCGCAGGAAAGGGCCACATTGCTCTGCAAATCCACGATGGTGGTGGTATAAAAGTTGCCTGGAGGAACCTGATTCTCCATGAGATTTAAATTGTAATATCGCGCCGAAAAAGAGCTTTATATCGAGTCGAACCCACACCATCTTGCCAGGGCAGGGGGTATGTTAACACCTTCGGCTGTTTGATTGTTTTCGAGTAACGCAGCCACAATGCGGGGCAAAGCCAAAGCGCTTCCATTCAGGGTATGCGCAAGAATTGGTTTTTTTGTGGCCTCATCTCGGTACCGCAGTTTTAGCCGGTTTGATTGGAAAGATTCAAAATTAGAAACAGAACTAACTTCCAGCCACATTTGCTGAGCTGCCGACCAAACTTCAAAGTCGTAAGTCATGGCCGAAGTAAAACCCATGTCTCCTCCACACAAGCGGAGAATCCTGTATGGCAGGTCCAGTTTCTGAATAAGAGATTCAACATACAGCACCATCTCTTCGAGAATAGCATATGACTTTTCCGGATGGGCAATCTGAACTATCTCAACCTTATCAAATTGATGAAGGCGATTCAGACCCCTAACATCTTTTCCGTATGAGCCGGCTTCGCGCCTGAAGCATGAGCTGTAAGCACAGTTTTTGATGGGTAGTTCATTTGCCTCCACTATAACATCGCGGTAGATATTGGTAACCGGAACTTCTGCGGTAGGAATGAGGTATAGGTTATCGGCAGTTACATGGTACATCTGGCCTTCTTTATCTGGCAATTGTCCGGTTCCAAATCCAGAAGCCTCATTAACCATCAGTGGAGGTTGAATCTCTTCGTAGCCGTGCTGCCGTGCTTCGTCAAGGAAGAAATTGATTAGGGCTCTTTGCAGTTGAGCTCCCTTTCCCCGGTATACCGGAAAACCTGC
>DIUI01000044.1:7651-11574 GCA_002428215.1 Prolixibacteraceae bacterium UBA6162 | reverse complement strand
TCGACTTTTGCCACCTGCCCCGGATAATTTGCTTTAAACCTGTAAACGCTCGATAACGCTGCGAGCAAGCATAGGTAAGGTATACCCTATGTTATAAATAAAAGCTTAAATTTGCCCCAATCTCATTGCGCAATAATCAAATGCACCGTTTATATGGTCTATAATCCAAAAGTAAAAGTCGGTATTACGCACGGTGATATCAATGGAATAAGCTACGAAGTCATTTTAAAAACCCTTCAAGAGAGCAGAATTCTTGAGATGTGCACCCCTGTTATTTACGGATCGCCCAAGGTGGCCGCCTACCACCGCAAGGTGCTGAATATGGAGGGCCTTAGCATCAATCATGTAAAGAGCGCCCACGAGGCCTCCCACAATCGGGTGAATATCATTAACTGTATCGACGAAGAGATTCGCGTTGAATTGGGAAAATCGACCGAGGCGGCCGGTGAATCCTCCTTCATGGCACTCGAAAGGGCAGTTGAAGATCTTCACAAAGGAGAGATTCAGATTCTGATTACGGCTCCCATCAATAAAGAGAACATTCAAAGCGACAAGTTTAACTTCCCCGGACACACCGAATATCTGGCCAACTCTTTCAATGTATCGGATGTTGTAATGCTTATGGTAAGCCGCAACATGAAGGTTGGGGTTGTAACCGGTCATATCCCCCTTGGAGAGGTAGCCCAGAATATAACCCGCGAGAAAATTTTATCCAAACTAAGGGTTATTGCCCGCAGTCTGCGTGAGGATTTCGCCGCCACCAATCCCAGGATAGCGGTACTGGCGCTAAATCCACATGCCGGTGACAACGGTTTGCTTGGAAAAGAGGAGCAGGAGATTATTATTCCGGCCATCGAGAAAGCTCGCAATGAAGGTATAACTGCCCTTGGGCCCTTTCCGGCTGATGGTTTTTTTGGTTCGGGCGATTTTGCCCGTTTCGATGCTGTTCTGGCTATGTACCACGATCAGGGACTCATCCCGTTTAAATTCAGCGCCTTCGAAGAGGGTGTTAACTATACGGCCGGTCTTCCGGTAATAAGAACCTCTCCATCGCATGGTACTGCCTATAATATAGCCGGTGAGGACAAAGCGTCGCCCGATTCATTCAGAGAAGCTTTGTACCTGGCCATTGATATCCACAAAAACAGGGAGATATATAAGGAGATAACCCGCGATCCGCTGAAAAAGTTTGATATCAATCCAAACCAGGTCGACGAAACCATTAATATAGAGGAGGGAGATTTCGATACTCCTTAATTGTACCGATTTTTGGCTGTTAATCTCAAACTATGTATGAATATATTCAGGGACCGGTTGTTGATATAAATCCAACTCAGGTAGTTATTGAAGCCGGTGGTGTTGGATATGCCATCCACATATCGCTCAATACATTTTCGCTGCTGCAACCTCTCAAACAGAGCAAGGTATACATCCATTTCGTAGTAAGGGAAGATGCCCAACTGCTCTATGGTTTTGCAACCACCAGCGAAAGGGAGCTTTTCAGGCAACTACTATCGGTAAACGGCGTAGGTGCTGCCACTGCCCTAATGATGCTCTCTTCTCTTTCGGCCGATGAGCTGGTGACAGCCATCGCCAACGATAACATCAATCTTTTGAAATCGGTGAAGGGAATTGGGCTTAAAACTGCCCAGCGTATTGTAATTGAACTTAAGGACAAAATTGCCAAAACAACCCCGTTTACAGGTGAAATCCTCATTCCATCAGACAATACCTTGCAGAATGAAGCGTTATCAGCATTAGTGATGCTCGGATTTGCCCGTAAAGATGCCGAAAAGGCACTGGCCGGAATTGTTCGGAAGCAGCCTGGACTGAGTGTAGAACTTTTGATTAAACTTGCTTTAAAACGGTTATAATTGCTGAATGAAAATTCGGACCCTGGTAAAAAACATACTGCTTCTGTCGGTAATTTTTACCCTCTTTTCGCTTAGCGGTGGCTTAGGCAGGGGGGCTGAAGTACACTTTCGTGCTCCGTATTTTCTTGTCGATGCAATTCAACCCGAATTGGTGGTTTCTGATGACACACTGGTTGGACCTCTGCCCTACCCTTTTTTAGATAAACCAGCTTTTGCTTCCCCGCTTGAAGGCGACACCTCAACTCTTTTTATGCGACGCCCCTCGAATATTGTTCGTCAGGTGGAGTTTGATCCTGTTACCGGCAAGTACATTTTCTATGAACGAATTGGCAATCTTAACTACCGGTTGCCACAAACCATGACCCTTGAAGAGTACGTGGAATACGATTTCAAAAAATCGATCCAGAATTACTGGCTCTCCCGTAAAAATCTTTCCGACCGGCAAGCCCAGGGCTCTCTAATCCCAAGATTATCGATCGACAGTGAAACTTTCAACCGGATCTTTGGAGGAAACGTTATCGATATAAAACCACAGGGTTATGTTGAGGTAAGCTTTGGATACCAAATGAATACCACCGAAAACCCCGCCATTCCAGAACGGTTGAGACGCGTGCCTACTTTCGATTTTGACCAGAAGATTCAAATGAGTGTTATGGGCCAGATTGGAACCAAAATGAACATGCGGGTTAATTATAATACAGAGGCCACCTTCGACTACGAAAACAAAATGAACCTCGAGCACACCGGCGATGAAGATGAAATCATTAAGCGCATTGAGGCCGGTAATGTATCGCTACCCCTCAACGGGTCGCTGATAACCGGTGCCTCTAACCTTTTTGGTATCAAAACCGAAATGCAGTTCGGGAAACTCACCCTTACCACTTTGCTCTCGCAGCACAAAGGAGAGACCCGTATGGTCGAAACAGAAGGGGGTGCCCAGGTAACCAACTTCCAGATTTCGGCCGTCGATTACGACGCAAACCGTCACTTTTTCCTTTCACATTATTTTCGCGACAATTACGACAATGCGCTGCGCAATCTGCCGGTGATCCGTTCAGCGGTTACCATCAATAAAGTTGAAATCTGGGTAACCAATAAAACCAACAATTTCCAGGAATCAAGGAATATTTTGGCTTTTCAGGACCTGGGCGAACGGAATCCGCATATCTACAATACAGTTTCTGAATTTCAACAGACATCCGGGTTGCCCTTTCCTTCGAATATCTATCCGGGCAACCAAAGCAATGGTTTGTACGAAGCCTTTGCCAATAACTATTCTGCGGCTCGTCAGGCTCAAAGCATAACCTCGGTAATGTCTCAATTTGGCGACGGATTCCGCGGAGGACGTGATTTCGAGAAGGTGGAGCAGGCGCGCAGACTTACCCCTTCTGAATATACCATAAATCAACGCCTGGGCTATATTTCGCTCAATACGGCACTGAATGCCGATGAGGTATTGGCGGTTGCCTTTAATTATACTGTCGACGGCCAGGTATTTCAGGTAGGCGAATTCTCGACCGACGGAATTGATGCCCCTCAAACGCTTTATCTAAAGCTACTTAAGGGAACCAATCTGTCGCCTGGTATACCAACCTGGGATCTGATGATGAAGAACGTCTACAACCTGAACGCCTATCAGCTCTCGAATGAAGATTTCATGCTCAACGTTCTCTATCAGAACGATTCAACAGGTACCTACATCAACTATATTCCCGAAGGGCGGCTCAACGGACGTATACTTTTACGGGTACTTAATCTCGATAACCTCAACAAACAGCTCGATCCCTACCCCGATGGCCTATTCGATTATATCGAAGGGGTAACGGTTCGGTCGGGCAATGCACGCATTATTTTTCCGGTATTGGAACCTTTTGGTAAAACTTTGGCCGATTCAATTCAGGATCCTGCCCTTATTGACAAATATGTTTTCCGTTCGCTCTATGACTCCACAAGAACAATCGCTGAACAGGATGCCGAGCGGAACAAATTTGTAATTGCCGGTAGCTACAAAGGAGCTTCAAGCTCCGATATCATGCTCAACACCTTTAA
>DIUI01000044.1:0-7639 GCA_002428215.1 Prolixibacteraceae bacterium UBA6162 | reverse complement strand
GCCGGTACTCCCATACAGATTTCCACCGAAAGTGAAGACCTCTTCTCGATGCAGCGAAAGACTCTTTTGGGAACCCATGCAAACTATGCCATCTCCGACCGTTTCAATATTGGAGGGGCAATGCTTTATATGCAGGAGCGACCACTGACTCAAAAAATTGACTACGGACAGGATCCTATCTCTAATCTTATTGTGGGTCTCGATACCCGCTTCTCGACCGATAGCCGGTTTTTGACCCGGGCCATCGATAAACTTCCCTTCATTAATACCAAGGCACCCTCATCCATCGATTTTGAAGCTGAGTTTGCCCGATTAATCCCCGGGCACTCAAAAGTCATCGGGCAAAATGGAGCTGCCTATATCGATGATTTTGAGGGTACCAAGACATCCATCGATCTGAAAGCACGTCAGGCCTGGGTTATGGCAAGCACACCGCAGCTTCAGAACCTGTTTCCGGAAGGCAATCTTTCGAACGACCTGGCCTATGGCTTTAATCGCGCGCTATTGGCCTGGTATGTTATCGATCCTTTGTTTTTGAGAAACAGCTCACTTACACCCGATCATATCCGCAACGATCGTGACCTTCAATCGAACCACTTCGTGCGTGAGGTTTTCGAAAAAGAGATCTTTCCGGCCAAAGAATCACCAGTTGGGCAACCCACCAACATTCCGGTGCTTGATCTCGCTTTCTACCCCTCGGTTAAGGGACCGTACAATTTCGATACCCGACCCTCGACCTTTTCGGCAGGCATTAACCCCGACGGAACTTTGCGCAACCCCTCGTCGCGCTGGGGAGGGATAATGCGCCGGATTGAAACCAGTGATTTCGAGAATGCCAACATTGAATTCATCGAATTCTGGTTAATGGATCCTTTTGTTTACGACACACTGAACAGTTTGCGGGGCGGAGATCTCTATTTTAATCTGGGTGATGTTTCGGAAGATATTTTGCGCGATGGACGTAAATCATTCGAAAACGGTTTGCCCACAACAGCCGATGGTGCACAACTGGTAGACACCACTGCCTGGGGTCTGGTTCCAAAACAGCAGTCGCTGGTGAACGCATTCGACAACAATCCTGACTCCAGAAGGTATCAGGATGTTGGTTTGGATGGCCTGGATGACGAGCGGGAACGGCTTTTCTTTGCCGACTATCTGGCAGAATTAAGGAGCATTGTTTCGCCTGAAGTGTATCAAAAATTTGAAGCCGATCCTTCTAAAGACAATTACCATTACTACAGGGGGTCGGATTTTGATCAGCAGGAACTGGGCATTCTGGAGCGTTACAAACGGTTCAACGGACTTGAAGGCAACTCCCCCACTACCGCTATGTCGCCCGAATCCTACCCAACTTCTGCTACCACTATACCCGATATCGAGGACATCAACAACGACAATACCCTTAATGAATACGAACGCTACTACCAATACAGGGTAAGCCTGCGGAAAAATGATATGCTTTTGGGCAAGAATTACATCAACGACATTAAGGAGAGCAAAGTGCAACTTCGCAACGGCGAAATCGGGGAAGTAAAATGGTACCAGTTTAAGATTCCGGTGCGCGATTTCGACAATGCCTATGGATCGATCCGCGATTTTAAGTCGATTCGGTTCCTGCGTATGTTTGTTACGGACTTCGACGATCCGGTTATTCTTCGCTTTGCAACCCTCGATCTGGTAAGGGCCGACTGGCGCCGATATAACCGCACACTTGCCGACAACGGACAGGAGTCACTAAATGCCAGTTTTGATATTTCGGCAGTGAACATCGAAGAGAATGGAGGCAAGTCGCCAGTGAACTATATCCTGCCTCCGGGAATCGACCGGGTAATTGACCCGGCTAACCCCCAACTGCGGAAACTCAATGAACAATCGCTGGCATTAAAGGTGGTCGACCTTGATCCGGGCGATGCCAGGGCTGCCTACAAGAGTATCTATATGGACTTTCGCAGGTATAAAAACCTAAACCTCGAAGTACATGCCGAGGCCATTGATGGTTACAGTCTAAAAGACGATGATCTTGTATTCTTTATCCGAATTGGTTCCGATTACAACTTCAACTATTACGAATATGAAGTTCCGCTTAAATTAACCCCTGCCGGCAGGTACAATGGCGATGTACTGGCCGACCGTTATCTGGTTTGGCCCGATGGAAACCGGATCAATTTACCGCTTGAGCTGCTCACTCAGGCAAAACTTGACCGTGACGCCAGAATTCGCGATGCGGGTTCAGGCTGGCGGATACAGGATATATTTGAAATTCCACACCTGGGATGGAACGATGGAAAGAACCGTATCAAAGTTAAGGGTAGTCCCAACCTGGGTAACATTCAGGTAATGATGATGGGAATCCGCAATCCGGCTACTCCCAATACGGGCCCCCTGTCGGTTGAAGTATGGGTTAACGAACTGCGGCTTACCGATTTCGACCAAAGTGGCGGATGGGCTGCCAACGCCCGGGTTACCACACGACTTGCGGATCTCGGATCGGTTACTGTTGCAGGCCGACACCGCTCGGCAGGTTTTGGAAGCATTGAGCAAAAGGTTAATGAACGTAGCCTGGATAATTTTACCGAGATAGACATTGCCTCGTCGGCCGATTTAGGACGATTCTTTCCAAAAGAGACTGGTGTAAGGATCCCTATGTACTATGGTTATTCGCGCAGCAACCGGAGTCCGGAATACAATCCGCTCAATCCGGATGTAAAACTTGAGGAGTCGCTAAAGATCTTCGATTCTCGTGCAGAACGAGATTCCATACGCCACATTGCGCAGGATGTAGTAGAAAGAAAAAGTCTTAATTTCACCAATATTAAGGTCGAACCCCAGACATTGCAACCCACTACCCAGCGCCTTTGGAGCCCGGGCAATTTTGCAGGCACATACTCATTTAACGAGCTTTCGCGGCGGAATGTCGATACCGAATACAACATCGACCGGATTTACCGGGGGATGCTTTCATACAACTACAACAGCCGCGCGGAGCTGTTTGAGCCATTCAAAAAGGTCTCGTTTCTCCAAAAAGGGCCACTGCTTTTACTGGGCGACTTCAACATCTATCCCTTGCCTACTCAGATCTCATTCCGTACCGACCTGTACCGCCGGTACAATGAAGTTCAGACCCGGAATGTGACCAATCCGGGAATGATTCTGCCAACCACATTTCAAAAAGACTTCTTGTGGAATCGCTTTTTCGATCTGAGGTACGATGTTACCAGAAACCTGAAAGTTGATTTTTCTTCGCGGGGAACCTCCCGTATCGATGAGCCCGAAGGCAGAATCAACCGCCGTGACGATGAATACACATGGAAGCGAGACTCAATTATAGCCAGTCTGCGGGAATTGGGCCGCCCTGTATTGTATGGACACAACATAAATGCCACGTATAATTTACCTCTGAATAAAATTAAAAGCCTCAGCTTTATCAATATTAACAGCAGGTACCAGGGAACCTATAACTGGTCGGCCGGTGCCATTACCGCCGACACCATCAATCTGGGGAACGTAGTAGAAAACAGCCAGAATCTGCAGCTCACCGGAAACATCAACCTGACTACCCTGTACAATTATGTGCCTTATTTGCGCAGTCTTGATCAAAAGTTTCAGCGAACCAGCCGCATGAGTGCAACACGCGCCCAGCAAGGTGGTTTACAGCAACCCGATCCCAGGGCTTCCATGCAGCAACCCGATCCTCAATATGCACAGCGCAACGTGCGCATGGAGGCCGGTTCTCCGGTTGTTATCACACATAATCTGAGTCTAAAGGAGGTCACCGTAAACGCCACCACCATTCAGGGAGCGGCCATCGAAGGGCTGTCGAGAGTCATTGACCGAAACAACGTTGAGTTTACCCCGGCTGCAAATGCCAACAATGCGATTGTGCTGGTTGTAGGAAAACCTGAAAAGAATCTGCTGCGTGATATGTTCGATCTGACCTTTCGCATGCTCACCGGGATTCGTTCGCTGTCGGTAAACTATGCCATTACCGGAGGCTCGGTTTTGCCCGGCTACCTCCCGGTTCCTGCCGTTTTTGGAACCGGTGCCTATAGCCCCGATCAGCGTCTCTTTGGACAGGATTATCCATCCAGTGTAGCTCCTGGGTTCCCCTTTCTCTTTGGATGGCAGGATCGTCGGTTTGCAGAAAGTGCCGGAGAAAAGGGTTGGATTACCAACGATCCACTCCTCAACATGCCTTTTCTGATGAACCGAAATGAGCGCATTACGCTGCGGGCAAACGTTGAGCCGTTACCCGATCTGCGTATTGATGTAAATGCCGACCGATCAATATCGAAAAACATTAGCGAATTCTACAACTTCGATCAGGGATCGGGCTCCTTCAGGCCAAACAGCCTCACAGAACAAGGGAACTTCTCGATGTCGGTGCTGAGCTGGAGTACTGCATTTTTTGCTTTGGGTAAAGCAGAAGTACCACAATCGAAGGCTTTCGACGACTTTAAGGAGTACCGGCTAATCATAGCGCGAAGGCTGGCTGCAGCCCGACCTGCAAATACCTTGTACAATCCCTCGGTGGTTGATCCACTTACCAGTTTCCCCGATGGATATGGACCAACTTCAGTTGAAGTATTGGTTCCGGCTTTCCTCGCAGCCTACCAGGGAGCCGATCCTAACCGGGTTTCGTTGGGAATGTTTCCCTCATTGCGTTACATTCGCCCTAACTGGAGGATACAATACGAAGGCATGGTGTCCAGGATTCCAAAACTTGGCAACGCAATGCGCACCTTGAATTTCACCCACTCCTACCGTTCAAGTTATACGGTTGGTTCATTCCTGACCAATCTTAACTACATGAGCGGAGAGGATGGTTTTAGCTATATCCGCGATATTCAGAACAACTTCCTGCCAGCTTTTGAATTCAATTCAGTAAGCATCAACGAAATGTTCAGTCCCCTAATCAACATGGATATCGTCTGGATGAATGAACTCACCACCCGGGCAGAACTCAAACGTGCACGCAGTATTGCACTCTCGTTTTCGAACAATCAGATAACCGAAATCCTGAGCAACGAATATATCGTTGGACTAGGCTACCGATTTACCCGCATGGACCTGATACTTAAAACAAAAAATGCCCAGCGAGCCTATTCGAACGATCTTAATATCAGGGCCGACTTCTCTTTCCGTAAAAACAAGACCATGCTGCGGCAGCTTGTAGAGGATACCGATCAATTAACGGCCGGTCAAAGTGCATTTACAATAAAGACCACTGCCGATTATATGCTGAGCGACCGTTTTCAGCTAAGGGTATACTTCGACAAAGTTATCAACGAGCCTCTTACTTCGGTTTCGTTTCCCACCTCGAACACCAATGTTGGGGTTAGCTTTAGGTTCACACTGGCACAGTAAACCCGGGTGGATAAAACTAAATGGTTGAAGTATATATCTGCAAACGACGAAAAGTTTGTATTTTCGCAATGAATCATATCTCATATAACCATGTCGGAAGCAGGCATTAACGATAATAAGAAGCATTTTTTGGGACAAACACCCACTGAACGCCGCAACAATATCATTGTGATAGTGCTGTCGCTTTTATTAGCAGGATTGTTGGTTGTTTATTTTCTGCAGCGAAACGACTATCGCAGAATTGTAGGCGAAATTTCTGCAGAAAAAGACTCTATTCAGGTGGAGTTGGGCCAGATAATTTTTAGCTACGACTCACTTCGGACAGAAAACGACACCATTAATGAGCAGCTTTATGTAGCTCAGACCAAGGTAAAGGACCTGCTTCTGGAGGTTGAGCAGACAAAAAAAATCAGCATAGAGCGCATTACTCAATATCAGCGGGAAGTAACCACCTTGCGCGAGATTATGCGCAATTACATTGTTCAGATTGATTCGCTCAACCGCCGAAATCAAATTCTTATGGCCGAAAACCTTGAGGTCAAAGAACAAGTACGCCAAGTTGAATCGCAAAATGTGCAGCTTTCTCAGGAGAAGCAACAGCTCGAACAAAACCTGCAGCGTGCTGCACAGTTGGAGGCGATGGATCTGATTGCCGAGGGAGTAAACAACCGAAACAGGGAAACCCGAGCCGCCAATCGTACTACGATGATTCGGGTAAGCCTGACGCTGCCGCGCAACATCACCGCCAAACGAGGGGCAAAAAACATCTATGTGCGCATTATGCGACCCGATCAATTGTTGCTGAGCAAATCGCCCAATGATCTTTTTCAATTCGAAAACTTAAGAATTCAATATTCAGCCGCAAGGGAAGTTAACTATGAGGGTAATGAATTGCCTGTTGCCCTTTTTTGGGATAACGAAGGACAGCCCTTTATGACAGGAGTTTATACGGTTGATGTTTTCGCCGATGGAAACAACATTGGTACTACAACGGTTGAACTCCGCTAGGCAATTTCCGAACACGCCCTTAACCGGGTATCTTCCTTCAGAAAAATTTGACTTGAACAAAGTTTAGGCGGAACGTAATTTTTGAAGCTCCATTTTTGCATGCTCCGTTCTGAAACGTGGACCATGGCCCGGATAGATGTATTCGACTTCCATGTCAAAAATTCTTTGCCAGGTATCAAGCAGCTGTTCCTGGTCGTCGGCAAAAGGAGGAAAATGGGGTAATCCTTTGATGTTAAAGAAACAGTCGCCGGCAATAATCTCATTGCCGAGCAAAACAGATTGCGAACCAACAGAATGTCCGGGAGTGTGAATTATTACCGCCTCAAGACCCCAGGGCGACAGGTCGAGCCTGTCATCGACCAGAACATCGGCTTCGAAAGGACGAGGAGAGGCATATCCCGGCATCAGCAGATCGCCCAAAAATACTATAAGCCTGCTCCACCAATTGGTGCCCCGCGGTATTGGAACCAATCCGGTACGCAACCATTCCGCTTCCCGCCGGTTCACAACAACCTTGGCTCCGGTAAGCTCCCGAAGTTCCTCCAGATTTCCGGCATGATCGTAATGAACATGGGTAAGCACAATCAGTTTAATTTGACCGGGTTCTAATGAATACTGTTTAAATGCCTTGAGAAACTCATCCGTCTTGCCTTGCACCGAGGCATCTACCAATACCGAATGGTCACCATTTAGGATAAGAACCGGCGTGGTAAGTCCAATTTGCAGCTGAATTATCCTGGGCTTTGCCATATCTTTTGAAGAAGATTAGAAACAAAGGTATAAAAAACCAGTGCATCCCTAACACCCACAACCTCTTAAATAAATTGATGCCTGTGATCAAAATCTTTCTGCATTGGTGGACCTAAAAAATATTCGTACGGTCTATTAATTAGAAAACTATTGCCGGATCGACTAAAAACTTTAAAAGTATCTCTATTTTTGCGGACTGAAACATCACATATGCCATGTTAGACACAATCAGGCTATTAACCGAGGAGATTGCGGCACTGGAAGCTTCCAGCAAAGAGGTAGCAGAAGAGCTCAGAATTCACTATTTAAGCAAAAAGGGAGTTGTAAGTCAGCTTTTTAACCAGTTTAAGGACGTAGAACCCGGTCTGAAAAAGGAGGTGGGTAAAGCCTTAAACGATTTAAAAACCGTTGCTCAGGAAAAAATCAACCAGCTCAAGGAGCAGTTTGAATCTACTGAAGATGAGCGGCAAAGTGTTGACTTAACCCTGCCGGCCGATTCGATTGGAATTGGGGCCAG
>DIUI01000095.1 GCA_002428215.1 Prolixibacteraceae bacterium UBA6162 | reverse complement strand
ATTACAGCAAAACTGGCTGCTCAGATAGCATGGTATTTTCTTGATGGCCACTCCTTCAGGAAAGCCGATGACCCGGCAACCGACAAGACCCAGTTTTCTACCTACTTTGTGGAAACAGCCAAAGAAAGCGAGAATCTTACCTTTTATCATCAGGCTGTAACGAATCGCTGGTGGATTGAGCTGCATCCTGCTGAGGGGATCAACTGGATTTTAGGGTGCAATCAGGAGGATTATGCAACGGCTGCGCGGGGAGAGATTCCTGAAATCTATTGGAAGTACTTCAGAAAAACCGAACTCTACTTAAAATATTAAAAAATTTAATGCGTTCTTTGCTAAATTAAACCCGCAGGCCCGGGAAGGGTAGTTTCGCAGTTCCTGAATTCTGGAGGTGGCGATGATTGCTGATTTTGTGTATGAGGAGAGTAATAATTTTAATAATTGTTATAGTTGTGGCACACGGAATTGCCCGTGGGCAGCAGGATCCTCAGTATACCAATCACATGTTTTACAAATTGGGGATAAATCCCGGATTTGCAGGCAGCGATGATGCCATAAATGGTCTATTACTGAACCGCTATCAATGGACTGGTATGCCCGGTGCACCCAAAACGTTGCTGTTTTCGGTCGATGGCCAGGTAAAGATGTTCGGTCTTCCGGGGGGTATTGGCTTCAATATTGTGAGCGACGAACTCGGTTTTGAGCAAAACATACTTGCCAATCTGAATTATGCATATAAAGCAAGTCTGCCTTTCGGAGTATTGGGCATAGGGGCTTCGGTAGGGCTGTTCAGCAAGGGTATTAACGGTGAATGGAGTGTACCGGAAGATCTGTTGGGAATATACGTGCAACCGGGATCTGATCCGGCGATACCGCAGGGAGAAGTAAGTCAGATTGCGCTTGATGCAGGACTGGGGCTTTACCTCCAGGGAAACGATTATTATGCCGGGCTGTCGGTAACCCATATAAACCAGCCGGGGATTAAATTCTCCGATCTGGCCGAAACCTATCTGACACGGCACTATTATCTCACAGGCGGTTACAATATTCGGCTTGCCGATCCGTTATTTCAGTTGCGACCGTCATTTCTGATTAAGAGCGACCTGGCAGGATGGCAGCTTGATCTGAGCGCCTTGTTGTTCTACAACGATCAGATGTGGGGAGGACTGTCGTACCGACTTAGGGATGCTGTAGCATTGCTGGTTGGCTTGGAGCTGTTTACCGGCTTAAGTGTTGGTTACTCGTTCGACTTAGTAACATCGGCTATTGGAAGGTATGGCTACGGTTCACATGAAGTGTTTTTGGGATATTCGTTTGATCTCGATCGAAACCGAACCCGTAAATATAAAAGTATAAGGTTTTTGTAAAAGAGCATATTACTAAACTATGAAAAGAATATACATCGCTTTATTCAGCCTGACTGCTGGAATTTTTCTGTTAAATTCTGCATGCTCCGGCGGTGGAATGAGCAGCCTTGGCAACGGCGAGCTGGTAGGTGTTAAGCGTTCCGGAAAATGGAAAGAGACTACTCCCACAGGGATGGTTTATGTCGACAGGGGAACCATGACCATTGGTGCCAGCGATCAGGATCCCACTGGTGCAATTATGCCCAACCGGACGGTTTCGATCGATGCATTCTGGATGGATGACACTGAGATTACCAACGCTGAGTATCGCCAGTTTATCGAATGGGTGCGTGATTCAATTGCCAGGCAGTTGCTGGGTGAACAATACCCTGAATTCCTTATTACCGAAGACAGGAGCGGGAACCCGCTTGATCCCCCGCAGATCGACTGGACAGTTAGAATCAGATGGACCGACCCCGATTATCAGATGGCTCTTCAGGATATGTATATTCCCGAGAACGAAAGATTCATGGGTAGAAAAGAGCTTGACTCCAGAAAACTGTTCTATGAATATTGGTGGATAGACTATCAGCAGGCTGCCCAGCGACGCAACAGCTACAACCATCAGACGCAGCGTTACGAAGGCAGTGTTATCGACCCGCAGGGAAACGAGATTCCTGTCCAGAACAGATCGGCCTTTCTTTTTCGCGACCGCGTTAATGTTTACCCCGACACCCTGGTTTGGATACGCGATTTTACATACAGTTACAATGAACCATACGCAACCCGTTATTTCTGGCATCCCGGATTCGATGAGTATCCGGTGGTAGGCGTAACCTGGAAGCAGGCCCGTGCATTTGCCAACTGGCGCACCAAAATCCAAAACGACTATCAAAGCCGGCGCGGACAGCCCGGATTTATGGAATACAGACTGCCTACCGAAACCGAATGGGAATACGCAGCCCGTGGAAACAGCAAATTCTCGATGTACCCATGGGGTGGTTATTATGCCCGCGATGAACAAGGCCATTTTCTGGCCAACTTCAAACCCTTGAGGGGAAACTATGTGGAAGATGGTCACCTGGCCACCAATCAGGTGGGCCGATATCCAAGCAATGATTACGGCCTCTACGATATGGCTGGAAACGTAGCTGAGTGGACCATTACGGCCTATGATGAGTCGGGCTATATGCTTATCAACGACCTGAATCCCAACTATGAATACAATGCACTGCCCGACGATCCGCCGGTGATGAAACGCAAAGTAACCAGGGGCGGTTCCTATAAAGATGTAGCCTACTTTCTGCAAGTATCCACAAGAAGTTATGAATATCAGGATACAGCAAAATCATACATTGGTTTTCGCTGTGTAAGATCAACTTTTGGCAATCAATTTTAACAGCATGATGTCCTATAATCCGAATGATCCATTAAGGTTTTCTAAACATATGGTAACCAACACTTTGAATTTTTCGGTTTCATCATCCATCTGATTAAACAATACAAAACAATTATCCAGATGAGTCTTTCAGATCTTCTAAAAACAAAACGCGCTAAAGTCATTACTGGCTATATCTACAGCATGGGAGCATCCGTCGTGCTGATTGGTGCACTTTTCAAACTCCAGCATTGGCCTTACTCCGGGCCAATTCTTACCGTAGGGTTGCTTACCGAAGCCTTCATTTTTTTGGTATCGGCCTTTGAACCACCGCTCGACATGCCCGAGTGGTCGAAGGTATACCCGGAGCTGCGCGAAGATTTCGATGGCCAGGGATCCAACCTAACGGCACGTGCTCCCAAGAGTGGTTTCGATGCGCTTTTGGGAACCGGAGATTTGAATCCTGAGATTTTAGCTCAACTTAATACCAGTTTGAGTGATTTAAATACCACTGCCAAAGGCATCAGCGATATCACCTCGGCTACACTGGCAACCGACACGTATGTTCGGAATCTCAAAGCCGCCGGCGAAGCAATGAACAGTTTCAGCGAAACAAATGCTATGGCCAACTCCTCTTTGCACAAGTCGGTTAACGAACTGGTCGAAGTATACCACAGTACGTCACGAAAAATAAGTGCCAGCAGTGCTGAAACTGCTGAAAAACTTAGTAAGTCGGGCGAAGAGATTTCTATCAAATTGTCCGAATCAGGCAGTATGCTTGCCCAGACCTATAAGGCAGCTGCAGAGAAAATGAATCAGAGTGTCCATCAATTGGAGCAAACAGCCGATTATGCCGGAAGTATTGCCCGCTTGAATCAAAATCTGGCAGCGCTCAACTCGGTAATCGAAAATCAATTAAAAGGAACCGAGACCCAATTCAAAGCCGGCCAAAAATTCAATGAAGATTTTGGAAAAATGAATGATATACTGGCTGTTTCCCTCGATGAAATGAAAAAATATCAGGAGAATGCGGTCAAACTGAACCAACACCTCGAAGCGCTCAATACTGTTTATGGCAATATGTTGGGTGCTATGAACTATAAAAAATAACAGAACCGAATAATTTTGAATTATGGGTGTTAAGAATTGTCCGGAAACCCCCCGGCAAAAGATGATCAACATGATGTACATAGTGCTAACAGCAATGCTGGCACTCAATGTGGCATCGGAGGTTCTGGAGGCATACCGGGTTGTTGATTCAAGTCTGATTCAGACCCTTAACAATGTGAACAACAAAAACAATCAACTGTATGCCATGTTCGATCAGGCTTATGCCGAAAATCCGGCCCGTACAGCTGAATGGAGGGATAAAGCAGGCGTTGTCAAACAGTCGGCAGACAGCCTTTTGCACTACATAACAATACTTAAGGAGCGATTGGTATTGGCATCGGGAACCAGGAATCTGAGGCCAGGAATGATTCTCGATGGCAGCGAATTTACTTTCGTTACCGCAAACAACGATACGCTTATTATTAAAAAGGAGGACGATTTGAATACCCCCTCCGAAATATTGATTGCCCAAAAAGAGGCACTTGTCTTAAAGAACCATATCAATGAATTTCGCGATAATCTTTCAGCACTTATTGGAGACGATGATCCTGAACTTCGCGAAACCATACTTCAAAGCCTGGAAACATCCGATACCCGCTTCAATCTAAAAAGTGGAGAGCGCAAAACATGGGAGCGTAATTATTTCGAGAATAAACCATTGGCCGCAATTCTTACTATTCTGTCAAAATTACAGATCGATGTTAAAAATGCAGAAGCCAACGTGATCTCATATCTCTATGCTCAAATCGACGCCGGTGTTTTCAAATTCAATAAGCTGGGAGCACAGGTTATTGCCAACTCATCGATTGTTTTGCAGGGCGAAGAGTATGTGGCCCAGGTTTTCCTGGCGGCCACCGACACTACCGTTGATCCCCAGATTATGGTAAACAACAACCCTTTGCCTATTCTCGACGGAAAAGGGATTTACAGACTCCGGGCCAATGAACCCGGAACATACCGCTGGAGTGGTGTTATCAACTACCGCACCCCCGATGGCCTTATTCGCAACTATCCGTTTACACAGGAATATCAGGTAACGCGGCCAAGTGTTACAATATCTCCCACCAAGATGAATGTCTTTTACCAGGGTATTGCCAACCCCGTTGATGTGTCGGTTCCCGGGATAGCCAAGGAAAATCTCCGCATCGAAATGTCGAATGGAAGAATAACCCAGCAGGCCGGTGAATACATGGTATTCCCAACCGATCTGGACGAACAGGGTCGAAGGACAACCCTTTCGGTTTATGCCCAGGTAAGCGGCAGTGACCGATTGATGGGAACAATGAATTTTAGGGTAAAACGGGTGCCCAACCCGGTAGCGCAGGTAGGAGCTCTCGGTGGTGGAAATATCAGAAGGGAAGAGTTGATAATCGAAGACGGCATCGCAGCTGTTTTGCCCGACTTCGACTTTAACCTCAATTTTACCGTTACCCAGTTTGATGTTTCACTGGCAGGTGCCGGTGGATACTGGAATACCTGGAAGTCAACAAACAACAGGTTTACAGCCGATCAGAAACAGCAATTCAGAAATCTCACTACCGGAACAGTTATATATATCGACAACATAAAAGCCCGCGGCGACGACGGTACAGTTCGGGACCTCGACCCAATAAGTTTTAAAATCAGGTAACAACGCTGTTGAGCTAAGGAATAACAATTATGAAAATGAACAAAATCATTTTTTCGGGATTAGTTGGTTTATTGACACTGATCGTGTCAACGGAGACCATACAAGGTCAGATAATAAATGGAGCCTACAAGCGTCAGGAGGTGGCCCAAAAAAAACCAATGCCCCTGCCATCTATCAGAGAGGCAGATGTTTTTTGGTCGAAAATGGTTTGGCGCATCATTGACCTTCGTGAAAAGATTAACCAACCACTTTATTATCCAACCACCCCAACCGATAATCTTTCGAGTCTTTCGGCATTGTTAATGAAAGGAGTCGAAACTGGTCAACTTACGGCCTACGACGCCCGCAATGACGATGATTTCAAAACGCCGCTAACTATGGCAGAAGTTCGTCAAGCACTGGGTGCTGATGCCCGGACCGCCGAATTCAGAAATTTTGAGACAGGAGAAATGGAACTCCGCACCATTGAGGGTGAAATCAGGCTCGACCAGATCAAACAATATATGGTTAAAGAAGAGTGGTATTTCGACAAGCAAAATTCCAGACTTCAGGTGCGCATTGTTGGTTTGTGCCCAATTCAGGAGTTCTACCGCGAGGAGATTGAGGATAGTCCGGTTATGCGGCGCAGGGTCTTTTGGATATACTACCCAGAAGCACGAGAATTATTGGCCAATTCCGAAGTTTACAACCCTCTTAGCGATTCGCGACGAATGTCGTACGACGATCTCTTCATCAACCGCTATTTTAACAGCTACATTGTTCAGGAGTCGAACGTATTTAACAACCGTCTGATCAGTCAGTATCTTTCGGGCCGCCAAGCTATGCTTGAGTCGAAACGGATAGAGGATGAAATCTTCAACTTCGAACAAAACCTTTGGGAGTATTGATTCTAAATTCTAAACATGTATCTATAAATCAATTTTTCAACAGCATCCAGTAATCAGCATTTATCCGAAATTTTGATTTGTAAATCTAGAATAACAGCAAAGCTTGTAGTGGAAGTTTCTGGGCAGACAAAAAAAATTTCAAATCCTCAATCTATGTACAAAGGATGAGAATCTATCTTTTAATATGGCTGTCCCTCCTTTTACTTCTCACTGGTTTCAGAGATCGAAAAATCTACCAAGCCGGTCAGATAAGGAATCGCTCTCAGTGGTTTGAACCACCGCCGCACGGTATGGTCCACATTCAGCGTGGAAGCTTCACAATGGGGCCTTCTGGAGAGGAAACCGATCTTCATGGAAAAACGGTTACTGTATCGGTAGATGCCTTTTGGATGGACGACACTGAAATAACCAATACAGAGTACCGGCAATTTGTGCATTGGGTGCGTGATTCAATCGCAAGAACTTTCCTCGGAGAGGTCTATCCTGATTATCTAACTACCGAAGATTCCAAGGGCAATTTGCTCCCAAATCCGGTAATCAACTGGCGACGCCCAATCCCTTGGAACAATCCGGACATTCAGTCAGTTCTCTCCGACATGTACGTTCCCGATTACGAGAGAATCGCCTTCAGAAAAGAACTCGACAGCCGCAAGCTGGTTTACGAATACCACTGGATTAACTTTCAGGAGGCAGCGCGCCGTATCAACAGTTACGATTTCGAAAACCAGGCCTACAATGGATTCACTTTGGCAGCAGACGGAACCGAAGTGCCGGTTACCTCCCGAAATGCCTTCCTGCATTCAGACCGTGTGCCCATTTATCCGGATACCCTGGTGTGGATCCGCGACTTCACATATGCTTACAATGAACCCCTTACAAAGCACTATTTTTCGCACCGGGCATTCGATGACTATCCGGTGGTGGGGATATCATGGCATCAGGCACGTGCATTTGCTCATTGGAGAACCCAACTCGAAAAGCAATTCAGGTCCAGAATGAACGATATTCCGGCCCACGATTTTCGACTCCCTACCGAGGCCGAATGGGAATATGCTTCCCGGGGAGGCAAATTGCAATCGATGTATCCCTGGGGTAGCTATTACGTTCGTGATCAGGAAGGCTGCTTTATAGCCAATTTCAAACCATTCAGGGGCAATTATATCGCCGACAGTGATGATCGCGCAACCACCAACCGCGTAGGGAGCTTTCCTCCCAACGATTTCGGATTGTACGATATGGCCGGGAATGTCGCAGAATGGACCAGTACTGCATTTTTCGAAACGGGATACTCCATGATGGGGGACTTCAATCCCCAGGTCGAATACCATGCCAGGGCCGAAGACCCACCTGCTATGAAAAGAAAAGTTGTGAGAGGAGGATCTTATAAGGATGTTTCCTATTTTCTTCAAAACGGCACCCGTACATACGAATACCAGGATACCACCAAATCTTACGTAGGGTTCCGGCTTGTGCGGTCGACCTTTAGAAACGAAATTCAGCAGCGGTAGAACTTCCTATTCTGTAATGGTTCCCGACAAATTACTTCGTCGACGCGGCTCCCCAATCGGTTTTACAACAATCTCGTTACCACACTTCGGACATAGATATATCTCACATCCGGTGCAGGCAAAACAGTTGCTGCATTGTCTGACCACATCGTCGCGTTCGAATGTAAAACCACATCCCGGACAAACAATCTTGACGGTCGAGCCTCTCATTGGTGTCAGCGCTTTAACAGCCGGGTAAGACCAAATACCACAACCAGAACAAAAATAATTGTTGCCCCGGAAGGGATGTTCAAAAAGTAACTAATGACCAAACCGAGTATGCTCCCCAGCAATGCAAAACCGGTAGAAAGAAAGACCATAAGACGGAAATCTCTGGTAAGAATATTGGCAGTTGCCTGAGGAATCGTAAGCATCGACAAGATTAAAATAATTCCGACCACCCGAATGCTTAACACCACCGTTATTGCAATTAATACAATAATGATGTAGTTAAAGAGCGTTACAGGCAGCCCCGATGCCCTGGCAAACTCCTCATCGAAGGCGAGGTAAAGAATCTGACGAAAGAAAAACCAAAAAAATCCAACCAGTATGAGGTTAAGGAAAAACATCGCCCAGAGCTCCTGCTTACTGACAGTGAGAATATTTCCAAAAAGATAACTCATTAAATTTGGGGTATAACCGGGGGTAAGGAATACAAATATTACCCCAAGGGCCATTCCCAGCGACCACCAGATGGCAATTGATGAGTCCTCGCGAATGCCTCCCCTGTTCGAAAAAAACTGAATACCCAATGCCGCCACAATGGCAAAAATTGCAGCTCCAATCAATGGATTAAAACCCATAAGAAAGGCAAGTCCGATACCACCAAAGGAGGCATGGGTGATACCTCCGCTTATAAATACAATTCGACGGGAAACGATATAAGTGCCGATTGCACCACATGAGATGCTGGCCAAAACACTCACCAGCAAAGCGCGCTGGAAGAAGCTGTAACCTAACAATTCCATAAAACTATGCATGGTGATCATGTTTGGTTAGAATGGTATGTGGCACATCGCCATGAGACACCAGCTGTAAAGGACAGTTGTACACCTTGAGGTCGTCGGTAGTAATGAGCGATGAAGGATGATAGTGCAGCCTTCGGTTAACGCAAGCAATAGTTTTTATGTAGGTTGAAATGGTTCCTACATCATGCGATACCAGCAAAATAGCCATTCGCTCATTCAATACTTTCAATTTTCCGTAAAGTTCCCACTCAAAATGGTTGTCGACAAAAGTATCGGGCTCATCCAGAATCAGGACTTTTGGGTCACTTATGAGCGCACGACACAAAAAAGCCCTTTGCATCTGACCACCCGACAAGTCACCAATCGCCTTGCGTTCAAAACCGCCGATACCCATTTCTTCCAGTAGTTCGGAAGCTGCATTGCGCTCCGATCTGGCACTCTTAAAAGGAATTGGTCGCATTAAGGATCCCGAACGAACAACATCCAAAACAGTAATTGGAAATTTACGATCGATGTGTTTTACCTGCGGCAGATATCCAATAGGGCGTTTGTTACGGGGCAAATCCTCCCGAAAATAGATCTTCCCCGACTGAGGAGTTAATAAACCCAAAATAACCTTGAGCAGTGTAGTTTTCCCCCCTCCGTTGGGACCAATAACCCCAATAAAATCGTGTTCAAAGATCTTAAGATCAACCTCCTCGAGTACAGGTTCACTTTCGTAAGCGAAGGTAAGGTTATGCACATGGATCAGTGGCTTCATTGGTCAATATTTAATACGTTTTCGGTTTGACCCGTTGCTTTAATGGTTAAAAGTTATCTCTCAACAGCCGGGCCAATTCGATGAGATTACTACTCCAATCTGGATTTAGTGGCCACACCTGCACTATTTCACCATCAATCTCCTGAGCCAGCATTCTTGCCTGCTCCAGATCAAATTCGCTTTGAATGAATATTGTTCGAATATCTTCGGCCCTGGCAATATCGATTAGTTCAGCAATATGCGATGGAGAGGGCTCCCTTCCACCCTGTTGAATCGACAGCTGCGTTAGTCCATAATCGCGAGCAAAATAGCTAAGGGATGGATGAAATGAAATGAACTTCCTGCCAGCATAGGGTGCCAGCATTTCCCTCAAAATAGCATCAGTCTCATCTATTTCAGCAACAAAAGCCGAATATCCTTCATCATATCGACTGGAGGCGGCAGGATTTAATTCAGTGAGACGGTCCCTTATGGTGCCTGCCATTATCTTTACAGACCCTGGCGAGAGCCAGGTATGCGGATCGACAGCCGTAAGCCTTCCATCAATAATGCGTCCCCCCATCAAATCGAGCCCTTCCGATAAATCGACCTCCTCCATAAGTCCGTTTACTTCGCGGATCTTGTCTGCCCATGAACGTTCAAAACCGACATGACCCATTCTAAGCCAGACTTTTGCTGAGGCAATTTCTTTCATCTGAGCCGGCAGAAGGGAGTAGGTAGTTGGATTGGCACCATGCGGAATAAGCAGCGAAACCTGAAAATCGTCGCCCGCAATCTTATTGACAAAGGTGGTCTGAGGCAGAATACTCACCAAGACAACCGGCTTGCTGTTCTCCCGTTGAACAGGAGATCCACAACCGGCCGTCAAAGCCAACAGAAAAATTATTTGTAAAAAGCGTACAGTCATAAATTTATAGGTTGAAATTGTTGCGCTAAATTATAATTACCGAGCTAATAATTCATTGATTACAAAGCTACTATCTTCCAGTCAGCAAATAGCTTACAGTTCAATTTGCATTTACCTTAGGTGGTGCGTCTTTGGGAGGAACCGGATCATACCCGCTTGTACCCCATGGATGACACTTGGACAACCGGTTGGCTGTAAGTGTAAACCCTTTAAATGGACCATGGATCTTCAGTGCATCAACGGCATAAGCTGAACAGGTAGGTATATGCCGGCAACTTGAAGGCGTAAAAGGAGAAATGGCATACCTGTATACATAAACAGGCAGAAGTAGCAGCCAACCTAAAAATCTTTTAAACAGATCCCAAATCCACATAATCCAACCGGAACGACTACATTTTTCTCAAAAGTAGGCATTAAGTTTGAATTTCGCTCTCTGCGCTTGGGCATTCAACATACCGGTTGTGCAGTAACCCGATAAACCTTTACATTTGCATTGTTTCAATATTTCAGACGTCAGGCGATTTAATGAACGGGACCGAACCCCCTTTGAAGGATGTAAAACTTTCATATAAAGAGACTTAAACCACAATAGATGAACAATCTCAGACACGCACTGCATTTGGCACTTATACTCTTCGTCGCCTCGGGAACACTCCTCTCCTCCTGTAGTGAACCTAAAACCTTTAATGCGGTGCAATATGCCGACCCTCAGATTGGATCTGTTCACGGACGTTGGTTTTTTTATACTCCGGCAGCAGTTCCATTTGGTATGGTAAAACTTGCTCCGCATACCAACGCCTATGGAAGTTTTGGAAGTTGGCTGCCAGCCGGATACGACGACCGGCATGAATCTATAGAAGGTTTTGGAAATGTCCATGAGTTTCAGATTGGGGGCATTGTAAACATGCCGATGGTGGGCAGTTTAAAAACACTTCCCGGCAGTCTTGAAAATCCCGATGGGGGTTATCGTTCGAGGTTCGACAAAGCAACTGAGTATGCCGAACCCGGATACTATTCAGTTTTGCTGAAAGATTATAACATTAAAGCCGAGCTTACCGCTACAACCAGGGTCGGCTACCACAGATACACCTACCCAGCCAGCGACGAAGCTCATCTGTTGTTCGATATTGGTCACAAACAGGGGGAAAGCAGTGATGTAACCGAGGCCTATGCGGCTCTGATAAACGATTCCGAAGTAGAAGGCTATGTGGTTACCTATCCGGAATATGTTAAGTTTTGCGACGAAGGGAAAAGGGTAGCCATCTATTTTTATGCCAGACTCAACAAGACGCCTCAGGCATGGGGAGTATTTACCGATTCACTGATAGTACCCGGGGATACAATGACCAAAGGGGTTAACAACGGCTTATATCTGACTTTCTCTACTGAAGAGGGCGAAGAGGTGGAAATGAAGATCGCTATTTCCTTTACCAGCATAGAGCATGCGAAACTAAATCTAAACAGCGAGTCAGAAGGAGTTGATTTTGATCTGGCACGCAAACAATCTTCCAGGGCATGGAATGATGCCCTTTCAAAAATTGAAATTACCGACAGCAATATTAACAACCTTAAGAAGTTTTATACCGGTTTGTACCACGCTCTTTCGGGCAGAGGGATTGCCAACGATGTAAACGGAGCTTACCCATTAAACGATGGTGGAATTGGCTATCTCCCCTTAGACGCTGAGGGGAAGCCAACAAGGAGCTTCTTTAATACCGACGGCATGTGGGGCGCCTTCTGGAATCTTAGTCAGCTTTGGGCACTGGTGTATCCCGATCATTTTATGGAATACCTGCAGGCTAATCTCGACTTTGCAAAAGAAACAGGATGGCTGCACGATGGACTTGCCGCAGGAATTCACACCAACGGAGTTCAAACCAACTTTTTTGGACTACTGATTGCCTCGGCCCATAATGTAGGTCTTGAGTTCGAAGACCTCAACCACGCATGGGAAACAGCCTACAAGAACGAAACAGGGTATCAGGAAAGACCTTTTGGTTCGGGTAAATACGATTTGCGGTTCATGGTTAATCATGGTTATATTCCCGACAGGGATACCATATTATCGAATGGATGGATCTTCAATTTTGGGGGATCTCACACGCTCGAATACGCCTTTAGCTCATATGCCGTGGCGCAAATGGCCTTTAAGTTGGGCAAAATGAACGAATATCATCGCCTTATGAACCAGGCAAACGGATGGAAGCACCTCTTCGATCCCGAAACCAAATATATCAGGCCAAGGCACGAGGATGGCCGCTGGGTAGACAATTTTGACCCCATGCAAGCCTGGCGGGGTTTTCAGGAAGGAAATGCAGTACAATATACCTGGTATGTTCCACATGATCCCGCCGGATTAATGCAGAAGCTGGGGCGTGATCTGTTCAACGAGCGTCTGGAAGAAACATTCACCGAGAGCAGCAAATCAAAATTTGGTGGTGGCGAAGAAATTGACTCCTTTTCGGGCGTGGAAAGGCTTTATAACCATGGGAATCAACCAAGCTTACATCAGTCGTGGCTGTTCAACTACTCCGGAAAACCATGGTTAACGCAACGTTGGACCAGGCGTATTATGGATGAGTTTTACGGCACAACCCCTCTTCATGGATATGGTTATGGTCAGGACGAGGACCAGGGACAACTGGGCTCGTGGTTTGTAATGGCTGCCTTAGGACTTTTTGATGTACAGGGGCATACTGCAGCCAACCCAACTTTTCAATTTGGCAGTCCGCTTTTTGACAGGACCCTGATCCATCTGCCTGGGGGAAAAAAGCTCGAAATCGTCGCCATAAACAACAGCAAGGAGAATTGCTATGTGCAATCCCTTACCTTCAACGGCAAAGAGATAAAGGATGCCTGGATATACAGGCACAAGCTGGTGGAGGGAGGAACCTTGAAATTTGTTATGGGTCCCGAACCAAATCCTGAATGGGGTATCCAAAATTCACCTCCCTCTATGCAAACAGAGCATATTCCTGGTTAATTGATCCGACACTGTAGTCGAATCAGCCTATGGAACGAAAGGAAGTCACTTCAGCATCAACTTGAATGTAAAAACATTCGTTAGGAATAATTCCCAAAATATCCCAGTGCAATCAGATGCGCCAGCACAATTCGACCTTTTGCTCCAGCAGGCTCATGAAGTTTTAAAGGAATATTTTAATATTGCCGGTCAGTATTTCTTCGGGTTATGGAAGATTTACTGACCGACAGTTTCCATAGTTTACACAACTCCTTGGGCAATCATGGCATTGGCCACTTTAAGGAACCCTCCAATATTGGCGCCATTTACGTAATTTACGTAACCGTCGCTTCCTTTGCCATAGTTGACGCAGGTTTCATGAATGTTTTTCATAATGGAGTGGAGACGGGCATCGACCTCCTCACGGGTCCAGCTGAGGCGCATCGAATTTTGGGTCATTTCAAGTCCAGATGTTGATACACCTCCTGCATTGGCCGCTTTTCCGGGGGCATATAATATTTTACTGCCCTGAAAAACATGAATGGCCTCGGGGGTCGATGGCATATTTGCTCCCTCCGAAACGCAAATACATCCATTGGCAACAAGCGTTCGGGCGTCGTTGTCGTTCAACTCGTTTTGGGTAGCACAAGGCATTGCAATCTGACAGGGCACCGACCATGGACGCTGATTTTCATAGTATTTTGCACCTGGGAACTCTTTCACATATTCGAAAATTCGTCCCCGAATTACATTTTTGAGCTCTTTAATATACTCCAGTTTCTCGGCATCAATGCCATCCGGATCATGTATAAAGCCGTTTGAATCGGATAACGTAACAACTTTTCCGCCCAATTGCGTAACTTTTTCGACGGCATATTGAGAAACATTTCCCGACCCTGAAATCACCACTGTTTTACCGGCAATCTCCTCACCGATGGTTGCCAGCATCTCCTGCGCAAAATAGGTTGTACCATATCCGGTTGCTTCAGGACGCAATGGACTACCTCCCCATCCCAAACCTTTTCCGGTGAAGGTGCCGGTAAAATCATTGCTCAATCGCTTATACTGTCCAAACATATAGCCAATTTCGCGACCTCCAACACCAATATCTCCGGCAGGAACGTCGGTATCCGGACCAATATGACGGTACAGTTCAGTTATAAACGACTGGCAAAAACGCATAATCTCGTTGTCGGTTTTACCTTTGGGATTAAAATCTGATCCCCCTTTTCCTCCTCCCATCGGAAGGGTTGTCAGGCTATTTTTAAACACCTGTTCATAAGCCAGAAACTTCAGGATGCTAAGATTTACCGAAGCATGAAAACGTAATCCCCCTTTATAAGGTCCAATGGCACTGTTCATCTGTACACGGTATCCGCGGTTGATTTCAACGTCTCCCCGCTCGTTAACCCATGGAACCCTGAAGATGACTACCCGCTCAGGTTCTGCCATCCGTTCCAGTATTTTGTATTTTGCATAAGAAGGATTGCGCACCACATAGGGGGCAAGGCTCTCAACCACTTCATGTACCGCCTGATGAAATTCCTTTTCCAGGGGATCCTTGGCAACAATATTTGCCATAAATTGCTCTACGTATTCCGCAGCTTTTGCATCCATAATTTGAAATTGTTAAATAAAGACCCGGGGTCTCAAATTGACAAAATTTTAATTCTTCGCTGCGAAAAAACAAATATTTCTCAGAATACAGGATGATTTTGAAGTAAATTGATAGTTTTTTGATATAAATTTTACAAAATCGTTATAAAAGGCACTTAAATTAAAGATTATTGAAAAAGGGCTCACTTTAGGTATAAGAAATTGCAAGCAAACTTGTCGACTCAACAAGATACAATCATTAAAAACAACCAGAATTCAGAGATAGCCTCTAATGTTTCATGTAGCAAAAAAAAATTACGCTTCAATAACCAAATTGGAATAGATTCCTGTTACAGAATAATCGTACTCAGGATATTCATACATCGACATACGCGGTTCTGTTTGCCCGATCGAATATCCATAAATTCCCTCATACTCAGCAACATCATCACCCATTTCCTGCAGCTGATCTAAATATTCGCTGATAGATTTGGATTCGATAATGATGACCTTCTCCATTTCCTTGACAGCCGGACTGTGCTTGCGGGTATGATCGTGATCGAATTGCAGAATTCGTCTACCATAGCGTGTAATTCCAATCACCCTGAAAGTTAAACTCTTACCAACCCCCGGCAGGTTCAACACGCTTCTATCGGTAGCCAGAAAAGGCAATTCGTAGTAGTTTCGAAGGTTGTTTATCTTTTCGATGATGGCTTCGGGATGTTCCAGCAAATCCTTTACATCGTTGTGCAAACTGTCGGGGATTTTACCCAATTGCTTCTCTTCCAGCTGCTCCTGAACAGCCCTGGAGTTTGGGGCAAAATTAAAACTGTTCTCCATGTAGCCTTTTACCGAGAAGGTATAATAATTAAGCACACCTATATCGTTTAAGACTTTTCGCAACTTAACAGTATGTCCCCGGCGAGATGCGGCAACAGTAAATACCAATTGATTTACTACAGCCCAACCGGCAGTAAGCAGCCGTTTGATGGTATCTGCGGCCTCGGGTGTCACCTCCATAGGCGATTGAAAATGAGTTTGCACCACAAACTGCTTGATTCCCCTTTTTTTGGCCCTGCGGCGAAAATCACTCAATACCTCTAAAAGCTCAGGGGTTATTCGCTGTGGTAAATATGCCAGCATCCGGGTCCCCAGCCTGACTCTTACAATCTCAGCAAACTTTTCTCCCTTAGGCCTTAATTTGTTGGCATCACGCTTTCGATCGGTCATTGCTAAAACGGCATCCAAGATCTCTTTCAATTGATTGCTCGAGCTCATAAGCGCATCTCCGCCGGTAATCAAAATATCCCGAAGCTGAGTATCTTCCTCAAAATAGGTCATCAGGGTATTCAGTTTCTCCCGCCAGGTAGGCTTTGGTTCGAGTTTATCGAGATTAAAATTGAGGTTTCCACGCTGAAAGTCGTACATGCGCTGGCAGCTGGAGCATAAACCACCACAAGCCCTACCGGTAGTATCTGGAATAAGAATGGCTACTTCAGGATAACGTCTGTGAATGTTATTGTAGGGAGGCAACAGCCATCCTGCGGCATTGGGCTTGCCCAACTCAACTTTGTCCTCTCTCTCCCAGGCTTCAATTTTGCCAAACGAATCGACAAGCTGCTGACTGTATAGAATATAATGTCTGATTGCTAAATCGGCGCCTATCGCAAAATAGGGAACCCTAACATGCAGTAAAGAGAGATAATAGGGGTTTACAAAAAACGGGATGCCGGCATCTCTGGCAGAATGTAAAATCTGCATAGTGTCGGGGTCGAGCGAATTGCCCAGCATCTCATTCAAGAGATCAGGGTCACGAACCGCCATACGCAAATGGAAATGGTAGGAGTGCCACCATTCGAGCATCTGTTCATACCTCTCCTGTCGCGACACCCCGGGTTCAAACCGGTATCGGCGGTCTTCGATCTCACCCCGCTCCATCTTGTCAAGAAAAATATTAATAATCCTGTCGCGGTTCTCCTCACGCAACCTTACTATGCGGGGATCGAGTCCAGAAGGATACCGCGACATCCACTCTGCAGTGCGTTGTGCATTGGTCTCGTTGCGCCGCGTGCGCTGAGTAAACTGGCGAAAAAGCTGCAGCATATCCTTGAAAAATCCCGGCTTAGCACCTCCGGTGCCAAAATTTACTGCCAGCCAAACCATCTTAACAGGATTGGTGATGGCTATTTCGCCTCCAATATTCTGATCGAGGTATTTCTCTCCGGCATGGTCGATATAGTCAAGCAGCCTTATGGCCGCATAGTCTTTCCATCGGAGTATTGAAAACAATTGCTGGTCGTGCGACTTTCCCTTGTAGAATTGCCATGCTGCGGGATTCCTTTTTAATTCGGGCTCTACCCAATCACGAAGGCCATGCAACGCTTCCGTTTCATTCTTCGAAGAACGCATAATCTCCTCCAAACGGGGGTTCTCCTTTAGCAACTCCTTAAGCAACTTGTGCGCGCGTACGCTGATGGCAATCTGATCGAGGTAAGAGATATTGTGCATAACGATAATCCTGATTTTCGTCGGAGAACGACGAACAGCCGGCTTTACTTGCGATCCAAACAAGACTAACATTGGAAGGCAGACAGATTTAATTTTCTTTTTGTGCCGGACTAATTTATTGTTAAATAGTTATTTTCATTGTGAATTTAGCAAAAAAAGAGGAGGTGACCAAAACTTTGGCGTGCTTTTGATGATCCAACATTTTTGACCAATGCTCAAAGGCAGGAGCCAAAAATCCTTGCTACCCGCCTTTTTTTCCTATCTTTGCGCTGATTTTTAGGAAATTAATTTATGTCGCACAAAGCTGGTTTTGTTAATATTATCGGAAATCCCAACGTTGGAAAATCCACCATTATGAATGCGCTTGTAGGTGAACGCCTTTCGATTATCACCTCCAAAATGCAAACCACCCGCCATCGCATCAAAGGAATTGTAAACGGCGAGGATTTTCAAATTGTATATTCCGACACTCCCGGGATTCTTGTACCGCATTACCGGCTGCAGGAAAGCATGATGAAATTTGTTCATACTGCGCTTGAAGATGCCGACATTATTCTATATGTCACCGACATGATAGAAAATCCGCTTAAAAACAGTGACTACCTGAACAGAATACAAAATAGCCCCGTACCGGTTATACTTGTACTCAATAAAATTGATCTGGCCAATCAGGAGGAGGTGATTGAGAAGCACCGGTTCTGGCAGGAGACCATACCCAATGCACAAATATTTGTAACTTCGGCCACCGAAAAATTTAACATTCAGCCAATATTCGACAGAATCTTGGAGCTTTTACCAGAATCACCTCCCTTCTTCCCAAAGGATGAGCTTACCGATCGCAGTGAGCGGTTTTTTATGCAGGAAATTATTCGGGAAAAGATTCTCTTGCACTACCAAAAGGAGATCCCCTATTCTTCTGAAGTAGAGGTTGAGGAATTTATTGAGTCAGACGATATAATTAAAATTCGTGCTCTGATATTTGTAGAACGCGACTCGCAAAAAGGGATCATCATTGGCAAAAATGGTTCGGCATTAAAGCGGGTAGGCACAGAAGCGCGGCAGGAAGCAGAGGAATTTTTTGGAAAAAAGATTTTCCTGGAACTGTTTGTAAAAGTATCCAAAGATTGGAGGGAGAAAGACACTTCTCTTCGGCGTTTTGGATATCAGGCAGAGTAAATAAATTAACAGAAACACACCCAATGAGTAAGATAGTGGCCATAGTTGGCCGACCCAACGTAGGTAAATCAACCTTGTTCAACCGTTTCGTTGAATCACGCAGAGCCATAGTAGACGATGTTTCGGGAGTTACCCGCGATCGTTTGTACGGAAAATGTCTCTGGAATGGCATAGAGTTTTCGGTAATTGATACAGGCGGCTATGTTGCCAATTCTGACGATATATTCGAAGAACAGATACGCAAACAAGTACATCTTGCGATGGACGAAGCAGATGTAATACTCTTTATGACTGATGTTGAATCGGGAATTACAGATTTTGATGCCGACATGGCACATCTGTTGCGTAAATCGGTAAAACCGGTTATACCGGTTGTAAATAAAGTGGATAATAATCAGAGAATTCCTGATGCCCAGGAGTTTTATGCGATGGGCCTAAGTGAAGAGCTCTATACGATATCGGCCATGAGTGGAAGTGGCACCGGCGACCTTCTCGACCGGGTGGTAGAATTATTGCCCGACACTCCTGAACCAGAGGAGGTTAAATTACCAAAATTCACAGTGGTCGGCAGACCTAATGTTGGCAAATCGTCGTTCATAAATGCCCTTATTGGGGAGGAACGAAACATTGTAACCGACATCGCCGGAACCACGCGGGATGCCATTCATACCCGCTACAACAAGTTCGGACACGATTTTATTATTATCGATACTGCAGGCCTAAGGAAAAAGGCAAAAGTTACCGACGATCTGGAATTCTACTCGGTTTTGAGATCGGTGCGCACCATTGAGGAAGCCGATGTTTGTATTCTGATGCTGGAGGCCGACCGCGGACTCGAAGCGCAAGACATGAGCATCTATAGTCTGATAATCCGAAACCGGAAAGGGGTGGTTATTTTGGTAAACAAATGGGATCTGGTAGAGAAAGACAACCAAACCGTTAAGTCGTTCGAAAAGGAGATAAAATCGCGTATTGCCCCATTTACCGATGTGCCAATCGTATTTGTATCGGCACTTACAAAACAACGCATACACAAAGCCCTGGAGACTGCCATGGCGGTTTACTCCAACCGGAGCAAGAAGATCAAAACCAGCGAACTTAACGACGTAATGCTTAAAGCCATTGAGTCCTATCCTCCGCCAGCCATCAAAGGCAAATATGTCAAAATTAAGTACTGCACCCAGCTTCCAAGCTCTACCCCAAGTTTCGCATTTTTTGCCAATCTGCCTCAATACATTAAAGATCCCTATAAGAGGTACCTTGAAAATAAGCTCAGGGAGAACTTCGATTTTTCAGGCGTACCCATTCAGGTATACATCCGGCAAAAGTAAACCGACCGAAAATATTAATTTTGAATCCACAAAATTTCGATCATGAACTTCGATGGTACCCGATATTTTCTGCAATCAATAAAAAGCGGACAAACCTTTGCTGATTCCGGATGGACGCTCGACGCACCCGGAGAGTCTGAACCAACACTGATTCGGGCCATTTATGAGCACCGCCAACTTACGCTTCAACCCCAGCTGCCCGGACTGTATCAATTTGCACAATGGCTGCCAATTCAAAGACTACTGGAGGGCTCCTCCTCCCCCATAACCTATAAAAGTGAGCATCTCGCCAATATGCTCAACCTACACCAGTTGTGGATAACATTTAGTGGCTGGTGGCCCGAAAAGGAGGCCTTCATGAGCACCTGCTCCTTCAAAGAAACCGAAGCATACGCAGTTTGCGGCCGTATGGACAGCCGGAACAGTGGCATTCTGGTAGTTGCATCTGCAGGAAACACAGCCCGCGCTTTTGCCAAAGTTTGTTCCGACAATAATATCCCTCTGCTTTTGTGTGTTCCGGAAGACAACCTCGATGCACTTTGGTTTGAACATCCGCTTAACGACCATGTAAAGTTAATTTGTAGTCCGCGGGGTAGCGATTATTTCGATGCCATTCATCTGTCGAACATTGTTGCGGGTATGGAAGGGTTTGTAGCCGAGGGTGGAGCCCGAAATGTTGCCCGGCGCGACGGAATGGGTACCACGATGCTATCGGCAGTTACTACCATTGGAGCAATTCCTGACCTCTATTTCCAGGCTATTGGAAGCGGAACTGGTGCCATTGCTGCCTGGGAAGCCAATTTGCGGTTTTTAGCCGATGGGCGTTATGGTAAAAACAAAACCCGGTTAATGGTTTCGCAGAATGTGCCTTTCATTCCAATACATGATGCATGGAAGGCTGGTTCGCGTGCTATGCTGCCGCTCGACGATACACTTGCCCGCAAACAAGTAGAAGCTATTGATGCAAAAGTGCTTTCAAACCGTAAACCACCCTACCCTCCGGCAGGAGGATTATATGATGCATTAACCGACAGCAAAGGTGATGTGCTTTTGGCCACTAATGAAGAGGCTGCTGAGGCAGCAAATCTCTTTTTAAGCAGTGAAGGTATTGACATACACCCTGCAGCTGCGGTAGCCACCGCCTCACTTATTAGCGAAGTAAGGAAAGGCAACGTCGACCCCAACGCTACGATTATGCTTAACATTACCGGAGGTGGGGAAGAGCGGTTTAAACAAGGCAAACAATTGCACTATTTAAAACCAAATTGGGTAGCCAGCATGGATCCTTCTTCCGACGAAGTAATGGCCAATGTGCGTCAGCTTTTCAATATCTGATTCCGCTAAATATACCAGTTAATCATCTGCTCGATCAACTCCTGCTTTCCACTTAGCGTTTTAGGCTCGCCACTTTTTTGGGCTGACTGGTAGAGATCCATCAGGGTTAAGCTACCTTTTTCGAATTCACCCCCTAAACCCTTATCGAACGAAGCATAGCGTGCTTGTATCATTGACAGATAGTCCGATTCGCGAAGAATTTTGTCGGCTATAATCAATGCACGAGCAAACACATCCATACCGTTAATATGAGCAATGAATAGGTCCTCAGGGTCGGTAGAGTTGCGTCGCAGCTTTGCATCGAAGTTAATGCCCCCTTTAGAAAAGCCTCCGGCACGCACTATCTCAAGCATCGCTTCGGTAACCTCATATATGTTGGTTGGAAACTCATCGGTATCCCAACCATTCTGATAGTCACCACGATTGGCATCGATCGACCCCAGCAGACCACTGTCGGCTGCGAAGCGCAATTCATGGGCAAATGAGTGTCCGGCAAGGGTAGCATGATTGACCTCCACATTGAGTTTGAAATCCTCCTCAAGTCCGTATTTCTTTAAAAACCCAATCACCGTCGCAACATCGAAATCGTATTGATGCTTGGTCGGCTCCATCGGCTTGGGTTCAATAAGAAATGTACCTGTAAATCCGGCCTTTCTGCCATAATCGCGCGCCATCGACAGAAAGCGACCCAAATGATCGAGTTCCCGTTTGGTATCGGTGTTGTGAAGACTCATATATCCTTCACGACCCCCCCAAAACACATAGTTTTCACCACCAAGGGCAATGGTTGCGTCAATGGCATTCTTAATCTGAACTGCCGCATGGGTCACAACATTAAAATCGGGATTGGTGGCAGCACCATTCATATAGCGTGGATTACTGAAAACATTGGCGGTACCCCATAGTAGCTTAACGCCTGTGCTCTCTTGCCGTTCCTTTGCGATATTGATTAATTTCGACAACCGCTGCTCGATTTCAAAGACCGATCCATCACCTACCATATCCGTATCGTGGAAACAGTAAAACGGAATTCCCATCTTGGTGATAAACTCAAAAGCAGCGTCCATTCTCTCAATGGCACGATCGGTAATACCGGGTGCTGTGTCCCACGGAAAAATCCGGGTGCCCGGACCAAAAGGATCTCCACCAGTACCGCAGAATGAATGCCAATAGGCTACTGCAAAGCGCAGATGCTCTTTAAGCGTTTTTCCATCGATTATTCGGTTTTCATCGTACCATTTAAATGCAAGTGGGTTTCTCGATTGGGGTCCTTCGTAGCCAATTTTACCTACAGTAGGAAAATAGGTTTTGTTTCCAGTAAAGTAGTTCATAAGATATGTTTTTTAAAGCTCTTAGTTTAAAATTGAGTTCCACTCTTCATTTAGAGGTTAGATTTCAGGACCTCCAGCCATCTTTCGTAGGCAAATTGCATATTTTGAATTTCTGACTGAACGGGTTCAAACCTGCCCACACACTTTAATTGCGAAAATGCATCCTCCGGTCTGGAATAGTATCCGGTTCCGATTCCTGCGCCCCGGGCAGCTCCTGCCGCTCCATTTGTATTGAAAAGTTCAATGGTCACTCCGGTAGAATTGGCAAGTGACTGACCGAAGATATTACTTAAAAACATATTTTCGCGGCCAGCTTTTATTACCTGCAACTCTATTCCGGTTTGCCGCATAATTTCCATGCCATACCGGAAGGAAAAAACCACCCCTTCCTGAGCTGCGCGAAGAAGATGACCCTTGTGGTGTCTGTTAAAATTTACCCCTGAAATTACAGATCCTACATCGCGGTTAAGCAGCATTCGTTCAGCCCCATTGCCAAAAGGAAGCACCACCACACCTTCAGAGCCTGCAGGAACCAATTCGGCTTCCCTGTTCATTGCCTCATAATTTGGAAAATCACCCAAATTGCGTCGCATCCAGGCATTAAGTATTCCGGTACCGTTTATACACAGCAAAACGCCCAGGCGGGGAGACTCGGCAGTATGGTTAACGTGTGCAAAAGTATTTACTCGGGAGTTGGGATCGAAGCGTATTTCGGAGCTTACACCATAAACAACGCCTGAGGTCCCGGCTGTAGCTGCAACCTCTCCGGGTTCCAGCACATTCAGCGAGAGCGCATTGTTGGGCTGATCTCCTGCCCGGTAACTAACAGGAATTCCCGGCACAAGTCCGAGTTCCTCTGCTGCAGATGCCGATAGTCTTCCCTGATCTCCGAAAGCAGGTACCAGTTCTGGAATTACCGAGGCATCAATACCAAACTCATCGAGCACCATCTGAGCTGGAGCATTGGTTGAAAAATCCCACAGGATAGCCTCTGATAAACCTCCCACCGTGCTGGCCAGGTTTCCGGTAAGCTTTAGGGCAATGTAGTCGCCAGGCAGCATTATTTTGTGCAACCTCTCGAAATTTTTGGGTTCGTTTTTCTGCACCCATTTCAGCTTCGATGCAGTGAAATTTCCAGGACTATTGAGCAGATGTGTAAGACACCTCTCCTGCCCCAGATGCTCAAACGCCTGCTCACCTATCGATGCAGCCCGACTGTCGCACCAAATTATGGAGGGCCGAATCACTTTATGCGATTTGTCGACCATTACCAGCCCATGCATCTGATAACTGATTCCGATACCACCTATGCTCGACGGTTCAATCCGGCAGATTGTCAACAATTCAGCCAACGCCAACCGTAAATTTAGCCACCACATATCCGGCGATTGCTCAGCCCATCCGGCCTTCAGCGCCGAAATAGGCATTTCTGATTTGGGATAGAATGAAGAACCAACTATGCTGCCGGTATCTCCATCCAGAAGAGAAACTTTTACCGACGAACTTCCTATATCGAAACCCAGTAACAGCATGAACTATCAATTTATTGACTATAAAGCGAACACATTCCTTCAAAAATATCGAATTTTTCAGAGGTTTTTGCATTTTGACTTACATTTACCAAAATTCGCAACCTTTAATTAGTATGCTACCATTTGAGCAACTCTCGGATTTGGTCCGAAAAAATCGAAGCTATCGGCGGTTTAAGGAATCTGAATCCATAACCAAGGAACAACTTCTTCGATGGATTGACCTGTCGCGATATACTGCATCAGGGAGAAACGTGCAGCCCGTTAAGTATAAAGTTTCGGCAGATGCAACACTCAATACTAAAGTTTTTGAACATTTGGCTTGGGCAGGATATCTGCCAGACTGGAATGGACCTGCCGAGGGAGAGCGACCCTCGGCTTACATCTTTGTTTTAAAAGATACCTATCTGGGAAGAAATATCTATTGTGACGATGGGATTGCCTTACAAACCATCCTTTTGGCTGCAGTAAGCGAGGGATTTGGAGGCTGCATAATAGGGTCTTTCAACCGTGAAAAAATCAGTCTTCTGCTCAATCTGCCCGATCACCTCGAGCTGCTTTGGGTAATTGCGATGGGCAAACCTGCAGAACAGGTCGTAATCGAACCTGTTCGAGACGGCAATATTAAATACTGGCGCGATAATGATTTGGTACACCATGTTCCCAAACGCTCCCTCGAAGAGATTGTTATCGACTAACCTCTGAAGAAAAGTGCTTTAATTATGTGGGAAGCCACCTTTGGATTCTCCTTCAGCCTGCGGGTAGAATAACCAAACCACTCTTTCCCGAATGGGACATAGACCCTCATGGTATACCCCTTGGCCATTACCGCACTGCGAAGGTCGGGGGTTACTCCGTAGAGCATTTGAAATTCAACTTTATCGACCGGTACCTTGTAGCGTTCAATGAGATCGCACGCCCCATCAATCAGCATCTTATCGTGGGTAGCAATTCCAACGTAAATCTGGTTCTTGAACATGGTCTCCAGCAATTCCAGAAATGCCTGTTGCACCTCGCTATATCCTTTCCAGGCAATCTCTTTAGGCTCTACATAAATCCCTTTGCAGAGTCTGAAGTTGAGGGGTGCATCCACCGTATGGTGGGAAATCAGATGCTGCAAATCGGCAGGTGTTCTTCGCAGATAAGACTGTAGTACCAATCCAACACTTTTCGGGAACTCCTGCAACAAACGCAGATAGAGTGCAATCTCGAGGTCTACACATTGTGAATCTTCCATATCAATTCTTACAAAACTTTTTCTTTGGGCAGCCAGCGCCACCACTTCCCTGATATGGTTGTAGCACACCTCCTTGTCGATCAGTAAACCAAACATAGTAGGCTTCAACGAGAAGTTTCCCTGAACCCCGGCCGATGTGAACTCTTCAATAATGGCTAAATAGTGCTCCTTGTTCTGTGCTGCCTCCTCTATATTCTTGAGGTACTCTCCCAGCAAATCAACGGTAACAAGAACTCCTTTCTCATTCAGTTCCCGGGCTGCACGCAGACCATCATTAATGGTCTCTCCAGCAATGTATCGTTGCGAAAATATCCAGACAAAACTCCTGGGCATGTGGGGTAAAATGTTGGCGATAAAGGCATTGATCATAAATTCTTATGTTTTGTAAGCAAACTGTGTGTAAAACTTTTATCTTGATAAAATTAATGCCTCCCTGCTTATACTATCAATGATGTTTGTCAGACCGATTGTATGATTTTGAGCAGGTTTAAGCAGTGCGTGGGCTTGAGCATCCACCTAAAAAAATTGGAATAATGTCCTTGCTTATGAATGAAAAAATTATCTTTGCCAAGATTAAAATTGAACCAAAAAAAATGAAAGGAACATCATTAATAGTCAGTATCGTATTGTCTGTAGCCATTCTGGTTCTTTATGTGCTGCATTTTACCGGTAGTGGACATGCAGTAATTGCCAACGGCGAATATGATTCTTCGCCTTCTCGAACAGAGGGTCTCAGAATTGCCTACATCAAATCGGATTCTCTTTTCATGAACTACGATCTGGCAGAAGCATTACACGATGATTTTATGAAACGCCAGGAAGCGTTCACCCAGGAATATGGTTCGAAGCGTCAGGTTTTTGAACGTGAAGCGGCGGAGTTTCAGCAAAAATTGCAACGAGGTGGATTTCTTACAGAACAGCGGGCTATTCAGGAACGCGACCGGCTGCTTGGCAAAGAGCAGGAAATCATGCAGCTTGATCAGGATCTTACCAGTAAGCTTTCTGAGATGCAGGCTCAAAACAACCAACAGGTCATTGATAGTCTGCTTTCCTATCTTAAGGAGTATAATAAAATCAAGCAATACGATTTTATTCTGAATGCTTCCGACGTCCTCATCGGACCCGAATCAGATAACATTACATCTGCTGTTCTCGTTAATCTTAATCAGCGTTATCAGGCAGCCAAAACATCCCGTTAAGATGCTGTTAGTTTAAAAATATATAGCTTTAATCCGGGTTTTACCCGGATTTTTTGTTTTACAAAACCTCCAGCATGTTCGCCGATCCTTATTTTAAGCGCTACATAGCATATCAGCCTCTAACCGATTTGGAGATCTCGCCCAACATGGGTATTTTGGTAATGATTCCGGCATTTAGAGAGCCCGATTTATTATCAACGCTGCGTTCATTGCATCAGTGCATACCAGCAAAAAAGTTAACAGAAGTACTCGTAGTCATCAATCAACCCGAGATATGCGATACAACGAGCCAAAATATGAACTTAACCAGTTATGAAGAGGCCTTGCACTGGATTACTAAAAACCCCCATCCTGATATCCGCTTTATGGTTACCCCACCCATAAATTTGCCGCAGAAATGGGCAGGTGTGGGTTTGGCGCGCAAAAAGGGAATGGATGAAGCATTATGGCGGTTTAACAAGATCAATCAACCCAGGGGAATTATTGTTTCACTCGATGCTGACACATTGGTTGAACCCAACTATCTCAAAGAAATCGAACACCATTTTGACATGCACCCCGACCATATAGGTGCCACAATTGAATTTAGTCATCAGTTGGATGGTTTATCCCAAAAAGAACGCGAAGGCATTTTACTCTACGAAGCCTACTTGAGATACTATAAAAACGCCCTTGCCTACACAGGCTACCCCAATGCCATCCACACCATAGGTTCAGCCTTTGCAGTTTCGGCCAAAGGGTACTTGCAAAGAGGTGGAATGACCCGTCGTAAGGCTGGTGAGGATTTTTACTTCTTACAACACTTAACGCAGATTGGGACTGTGGGCGAAATTACCAACACAAAAGTTAAACCCTCTTCAAGAGTTTCAGACAGAGTCCCATTTGGAACCGGACCTGCTATGCGTCAGTGGATGGACGGAACCACTGATTTGAACTTCACTTATAATATACAGGCATTTATTGACCTTAAACAGCTCTTCGACCGCCGTCTGCTCTTCTATAAGATTGATCAGCCCCAATGGGAACGCCTTCTAACTGAACTTCCGGAAACTGTTGCTGCCTATTTACAAAGCGATTTGTTTTTTGAACAGATTGTTGAATTGAGTGAGAATTGCAGCACCGAAACAATCTTCAGGGAGCGTTTTTTTCAGCTTTTCAACGCCTTTAGAATTCTGAAATACATCAATTTTGTCCACTCCGGATACTTCGAACGTCGCCCCATTATTGGAGAGTCTCTGGCACTACAGATGTTAATCGGCAATTAAATTTATCTAACGCCTTTTGCCAAAAAATAGTAAACATCGTTCCATCGAAGTTCTTTTTTTATGTCGGCAACGGTAGTGGTTTCATCGATGACAATCAGTTCAATATCGGCCATCTCGGCAAAATCCTCGAGGTATTCACGATCAATCGACATGCTGAAAGCGGTATGGTGAGCTCCACCAGCCAATATCCATGCAGCGGCACCGGTTTGAAGATCAGGCATTGGTTTCCACATGGCACGGGTGACCGGCAATTTTGGAAAATCAGCATCGGGCGTAACTACCTCTATGCTATTCACAATCATGCGGAATCTGCTGCCCACATCGATTAAGGATGCATTGACCCCTTTGCCGTCGGGGACCATAAATACCAAACGGGCAGGATCGCTTTTTCCTCCAATCCCTACCCGGAGTGCCTCAAGAGAAGGTTTTTCTTTACTTAGGGTAGGGCAAATCTCCAGCATGTGACCACCCAGTACTTTCATGCCCTTTGGGTCGAGGTGGTAGGTATAATCCTGCATAAATGATGTCCCCCCGGGTAAACCGTACCCCATAACCTTCAGTGCGCGAACCAGGGCTGCATGCTTCCAGTCTCCCTCGGCTCCAAAACCGTATCCCTGCTCCATAAGACGCTGAATGGCAAGTCCGGGCAACTGTTCAAGACTGCTCAAGTCTTCGAATGTTGTTGTAAACGCCGTAAAATTGCCCTGTTGAAGAAACTTCAGAATGCCAAGTTCATAACGCGCCTGCAAACGCACCGAGGTATGTGCTTCTCCTCCGGGCAAGCCTGCACTGTCAACATTATAACGCTCGATGTATATTTCTACCAACCTGGCAACTTCATTCTCTTCCACTGCCTTAATTGACTTGAAAAGTTCGTCGGTGCCAAAACCACTTACTGAATATCCGAACTGTATTTGCGCTTCCACCTTGTCGCCCTCGGTTACAGCAACCTCACGCATATTGTCTCCAAAACGCGCTACCTTACCACTTTGCCAATCGTTCCAGGCAGCCGCTGCCCGCATCCATATTGATAAACGCGTTCTAACTTCTTCATCCTGCCAGTGACCAACCACAACTTTGCGATTTTTTCTTAAACGACTAACAATATAGCCATACTCTCTGCCTCCGTGTGCAGACTGGTTAAGGTTCATAAAATCTATGTCGATATCGGCATAAGGGATATCCCGGTTGAACTGGGTATGCAGGTGGAGCAGTGGCTTTTTAAGCAGTTGCAGACCGGCAATCCACATTTTGCCTGGCGAGAAGGTATGCATCCAGGTGATTACACCAATACAGTTGGGGGCAATGTTGGCTTCCTGACAAAGCTGTGTAATAGCACTGGCAGTGGTTAAAACCGGCTTAAACACAATCCTTATGGGTATTCCTGAAGAGGTGTTTAGTCCGTTAACAATCTCCATGGAGTCTTTATTGATTTGCTGCAGGGAGTGATCGCCGTATAGATGCTGGCTGCCGGTGGCAAACCAGATCTCCAGTTCTTCGAATGGATTCATTTGTTAGGATTATAATTTACTTGTTGGGGTGGTGCTGAATTGAATTAACAGATCCTTTACCATTTGCACGTGCTTCGACGTGGTATAGGTTTGACCAATGCTTAGGCGTAGAACTACCCTGCCATCCAATCGGGTATGGGTAAAAAAGACCTTTCCGGTTTGATTAAGATTGTGCATTAACTGCATATTGTCATCATCGCTTCCGTTTAATCGGAATACTACCAAATTCAGAGGTGGATCGACCACAAGTTCGAAGTGTTTGGAACCCTTGACCCAATCGGCAAAATCGCGGCTTAGGGCGACATGCGAACGTATATGATGCTGAAGTCCTTTTGTTCCATAGTGCCTGATAACAAACCAAAGCTTAAGCGCCCTGAATCGCCTTCCCAGCTGAATATGCCAATCGCGGTAATCGATAACACTTCCTGAGTCTGTGGCCTTATTGCGCAAATATTCGGGTAAAATCGAAAAAGTATTGATGAGATTTTGCTTGTCAGCTACCCAAAAACAATCGCAATCGAAGTTGGTGAACATCCATTTGTGCGGATTAAAAGCAAAACTGTCGGCAAGTTCCAGTCCTTTGGCAAGGTAGCGGAATTCGGGACAGAGCAGAGCACTGCCCGACATGGCCGCATCAACATGAAGCCAGCAATTCTCCTGTTGGCATATCGCGCCAATTTCGGCAATCGGATCCATTGCATTCGATGAGGTCGTACCCATGGTAGCGCAAACAAAAAAGGGCAGATATCCCGCAGCACGGTCCTCCTGTATCTGCTTTCGAAGGAGTTCTGGACGCATCGCATAATGCTCGTCGACCTCCACAATGCGAATATTTTCCCTGCCAATTCCGGCAATTTTAATCGCCTTTTCAAGCGAGGAGTGCGCCTGTGAGGAAACATAGGCTGCCATGCGCTGACCGACCCCTTTCTCGTTAACTGCATGCTGTGTCGCCTGCTCTCTGGCAGCCAAAAGTGCCGTTAAAACGGCCGAAGAAGCAGTATCCTGAATAACACCACCCCCCGAAGAGACTGACAAAAATCTCTCGGGTAGTCCCATCATCTTTACCAGCCAGTCCATAACCCTGGTTTCAAGCTCAGTGGCCGAAGGACTGGTAGCCCAAATCATGCCCTGAACACCAAGGCCGGCAGACAACATCTCGCCAAGAATGGAAGGGAACGAGGTGTTGGAAGGGAAATATGCAAAAAACCCGGGTGATTGCCAATGGGTTATGCCCGGCATAATAATTTGATCGACATCGTGCATCATTTGAACGAACGACTCCCCCTCCTCAGGGGCCTCATCAGGAAGCTGACGCATGATATCTCCAGGATTTACCTGCGCCAAAACAGGATATTTTTCTACTTGCTCGTAATAGTCAGCTATCCAGTCGACGAGCTTTTTACCCTCCTCCCGGAATTGAGCAGCCGACATATGAAATGTTTTCATAGCTTGGTTTATGGTTTCAGCTAAGACAAATGTAGTATTTTCCCTTTCGAAAACGTAGGGAGATACAATGCTAAAAGAGAGAGATGCTAAACCATCCTGAATTCAGAAAAGCCACCGGTGAATGGGGATACAGATATTTTGACATCAGAAACTCTTGCTCTGGAAGGTCCTTGTTTAAGCCAATCCTTAAGCGTATCGAGATCTGTCTGTTCGCCCTCTGCAATAATGCGAACAGAACCATCCATCAAATTTCTTACCCATCCGGTTAGCGTCTGGGCACTGGCGATGGTATAGACAAAATGACGGTAACCCACATTTTGCACCCTGCCGGTGACCAATATATCGTATTGCAATTTCATGGAATATCAGAGCCTTGGTAATACAGGTTTAAAAATTAGCTGAGTCTCTTCATGCACCAATACCCATATTGAATATACGCCCACAAAGGTCCCAATCGGTACATTCAGAATCTTGATCACAGAAAGCACCAAAGCCAGGATCCGGGCCCACTCTTTGCGCTTAAAAAGTCCGATTCCAGCAACAATGCCGGGAAGACTTAGCACTACAATTACCCATACCAATACATTGAAAACAACAGGGAGAATCCGGGCTACGTCGGGATCCTCGATAAAGCTCAGCGCCAAACCCAGAATTGCAGTGAGAGAGAGGGCTACCAGTAAGCCAATGATACTTAACCCCAGATGCAAAGCGGCAACCACATTAAGATGTTTTTCCATACGTTGATTATTTAGTTGTTGTAACACTCAATCAAAACTAATCTAACTCCGGATTAATGAAACCCCGGAATAGGTAAAATAATCTCTTTTTACGGCAAAGCACCGCCACAGGTTGGCGAATAGGATAAGAATTGAGGTAAAAAGTGTAATTTTGCAAACAGATTACGATATCTTAATCCATTTACGGTTATGACATTCCTTATTGTATTGTTACTTGCTATAGTTTTAATGGCCGTTGCTTTCGCAGGTTTTGCGGTAAAAATCCTAATCAAAAAAGGAGGGCATTTCCCCAATACGCACGTTAGTGGAAATCAATATCTCCGAAGCCAAGGCATATCCTGTTTTCAGTCGTACGACAGAATGGAACAAGCCAAAGTTAAACAGAAGATTGACTTCAACACCCTTAAAATCAGTCAATAAAAAAGATTGGCCTAAAAAAGACCAATCTCTCCGACTATTTCTTATCGTTGAAAGTTATTTACGCGATAGCCGAACTACAACATCGGGGTTATTAAGCACAACGTAGATTGCGCCATCTGGTCCGGTAGTGACGTCTCGAACCCTACCGGCATTCTTCAAAATAGTTTCGGTATGGATAACGCGGTCATCTACAAGCGTAAGTAAAGTAACCTCTTCGTATTTCAAAGCACCCACCATTAGTTTATTTTCCCAAAGCGGGAACATGTCACCGGTTACAAAATCGAGACCACAAACCGCGGTAGAAGGATTCCACATAAAGTTGGGCTGCTCTGTTGCCGGATAGTGGGTATTTTCGGTAATAACAGTTCCATTGTAATTGCGGCCATAAGTTGCCAATGGCCAGCCATAATTTCTGCCGGGAAGGATGAGATTGAGTTCATCGCCGCCCATTGGACCATGTTCGGTCGTCCACAACTGACCTGTAGCTGGATGAATCGCCATACCCTGAATGTTTCGGTTGCCCATAGAGTAAAGCGATGCCATGGCCCCTTCAACTCCAACATAAGGGTTGTCGTCGGGAATGGAACCATCAGGATAAATACGGTGGACTTTACCATTGGGAAGCGACCAATTCTGAGCTTCGTTTTGAATACCCCGGTCTCCAATGGCAAAATAGAGATATCCCCATGGGTCAAATACAATGCGGCATCCATAGTGGTGTCGGGTAGTGCGGTAAGTCTCTGCAGGAGCCTCCCAGATCACCTGCTCGTCGATCCAGCGACCATCGGAGATTCTTCCTCTTACGAGCCGGGTGTTGGCTGCAGGTCGGGTGCCGGCATCCGAAGGCAAAGCATGGCTGTATGCCATGTAGATCCAACCATTGCTGGCGTAATCGGGATCCACTGCAATATCGAGCAATCCACCCTGGCCTTCATTTAGTACTGCAGGAATTCCCTCAACCGGTCTGGGCACCATTTTCCCGTCTACAACCATTCTTACCCGACCTGGCTTCTCGGTAATGAGGGCGGTCCGGTGATCGATAAAATCAATTGCCCAGGGAACTTCCAGAGATTCAGCAAAAATATCGATGTTAAGTTGGTACATCATGGTCCCTGTTTCTCTGGCAATTTCGGGCCTTACAACGCCTTTCTCCTGCTCTGAGGTGCGGATATAGGCGAGAATATCATTGATGTCTGCATCGCTCAAAACATTCTCATAGGCAGGCATACCCAAATGAGTAATACCATATTTAATGTTTCGGAAAATATAACTGTTATCGGCTCCGAACTGCCATACGCCATTAATGAGGCTTTGGGCATTTCCTCCCTGCAATTCAGCACCATGACAGGAGGCGCAATACTGAGCATACAAGTTGGCCCCCTTTTGCACATCGCGCGTTTGGTAAAATACGAAAGAGAGACTAACCAGGCCGGTTACTACTACCAAAAGCAGCAACAAACCAAAATGGGAATTACGATATTTCATGGCTCAAGATTTAGGTTTAAGTGGATGAATATAGTAAATTATAAAGAAAGTGTTCAGCGGGTAAGCCATTCCTCGGGATCGAGCTTGGTATTCTCACGCCATATTTGAAACTTTAGAATAGCCTTGTTCCCATCGGCAGGATCAGAAAAGACCTTCCCAATCTGTTGCCGAACCGATACCTGATCGCCCATTTTTACGCGCACATCGATGAGGTTGGAATAGACTGTGAGGTATTGACCATGACGTATAATAACCGCAGTATTGCCACCTGAAATTCCAAAAACACGGCTAACTTCTCCATTAAATACAGATCTTGCCATTGCACCTGCCTCTGTTGCGATACTCACTCCATTGCTGTTTACAGTCACATTGCGCAATACAGGGTGAGGATGGACACCAAATTTTTCGGTAATAATACCCCGTTCAACCGGCCAGGGTAACCTTCGTCGGTTTTGCTCAAAGTTGTTTCCAATGAGCTTTTGTTCAGGAGTAAGCGCAAATCCTTCACGTGCCGGAGTACCCGTTTTTCGGGCTTCCTCTTCTATTATCTTTTGGATTTCCTGTTCAAGCTGCTGTTCAATCCGGCGCTGTTGTGCAAGTTTATTGCGCAGATCACGCTGCTGACTTTGTAATTGCTGAGACAAACTGCTTTGTTGCCGCTTTTCGGTTTCCAGCTTATTGGTCTCTTCAAGTTGAGCACCTAGAACCTCACGGCGGGCAGCCTGTTGATTCTCAAGGTCTTTTGCCTTCTTCTCCATTAACTGTTGGAGGGAGGCAATAAGCTGTGCCTGCATTTGGCGGTATTGAGCATACTGTTTCAGGTATAGAAACCGTCGGTATGCTTGATTAAAACTATCGGCCGACAAAAAAAACAGAACCTGGTCAACAGTACCTCTGCTACGGTAAGCAAAGCGTATGATATGGGCGTACTCCTCCCTCAACGATTCCAGATCTTCCGACAGCATGCCAACTGCCAGCAAGTTGTTGTTAATTACTTCCTGCAACAGCGATATTTCGGCATTCATATTGGATATTAAGCTGTTTCGCTGGCCAATTTGGCTATTTAGAACCCTGAGCCGGTTGAGTGTCGTTTGCTGTGAGCTACTCACCCTGGTAAGCAACTCATTGGTAAGCCGAATCTCGTCGGAGGTCTGTATGCGTCTCTGGCGCAGCTCATCCAACGACTGGGCATTTAGACTTAACCCGCCAATCAGAAGAATATATAGAGCAACCAGTCGTATCATTCAGATATAATCCATCATTATTTAGCTATTGCATCGAAAGCCGCATGTATCGGTCTGGAACACGAAGGGGCATCAAATCATTTGTTTCAGTAGAAAAACCCGACATCTTGGCATCCACCCGAAAACTACTCACTTCAGATTGAACCAGCAGATCGATGCTACCTGGGAAGTAACGATCATTTACCTTTTGGTATTCATCGTAACGCAGGGCAAACATGCGCATGTTGGTTTTATCGTTCAACTCCATTCTGCGCAAAACAAAAAGCTCCGGATCGAAATAAAAGGTATTAATAACAAATGCATCATCATCAATCCGTCTCAGCAACCGCTCCATCTTCTGCACCTTTCCCTTTTCGTCGATTTTTCTGATTTTCCGATATTTCTCGGATTGAATTCTATATAGATTGTCTTCCACAGATGTGCTGTAGTCCAGCAAATCTGAGTCATTCTCGAAAAATGAAAAAATATTGCCCGAAAGTATCGTCTGGATGGCCTTAAAACCCAAATCAAAATCAAGCATCTCACTTAAAAGGGAGTAATCATCAGCGAGATAGGTTCTGTCAACGTAATTTATAAAGAGTAAACTATCAGGAGTTAGCATCATTCTACCCAGCGGGATGTTGAATTTGGTTATTGTGAACTGAATTTGTTCATCCTTAATCGCCTGCATACTTGCCCTGAATGCATTTTTCGACTGTCCATTATCGATTTGCAGATTAATGCGGCGCACCGAAAAATGGGAAAAGTCAAATACTTGTTCTTCTATATTTTGCAACAATCTCGAGGGAGACATTGATCGAATCCTTACTTCGGAAACTTTCTCCGTCGATTTGCAAGCCTGGAGGGCGACTACAATAGCTATAAATAGCATCGCCTTCTTAATATAGCCAATATGTTTCATTTCGTAATTTCCGGAATATAAACCCGCTCATTTATTTTGCGGGGCAGTAATTCTGAATCACTTCCATAATCAAGGGCCCGCTTCCAATAGGAAACTGCCTCGTCGGTCCTTCCCAGTTTGCTTAAAATATCGCCATAGTGTTCCAGTAGAACGGGATTGTCTGCACCTCCCTTATCGATTGCACTTTGCATATAAAAACGGGCAAGGGCGTAATTCTCCTTCTTAAAGAGTACCCAGGCGTAAGTATCGAGATAGGTGGGGTTATCGGGGAATCGCTCCACGACCCTTGCACTCATTCTTTCGGCCCTATCAAGATTACGGCCTTCGAGTGCCAGATAGTAGGCATAGTTGTTTAATGCCATAAAATTGTCGGGAAATATCACCAACGATTCATCGAACAGTTCATAGGCTCGGCCTCGTTGATTCTGTTTGTAGTAGGCCTCTCCCTTTATATAAGTCAACTGTCCGCTTAACGAAGGATTGTCTACCACATACAACAAACCTTCGTCGGCAATTGCCTTTGTCTCGTCGAACAACTCTAACTGAAGCGTGGCAATGGCATGAAAAAAATAGAGTTGAGACTGGTTTGGATATAGTTCGAGTGCCTCACGGGTGTGAAGGTATAATGCATTCCAGTCGAGGAGCTCATTGTCGATAAAAAGAATCTGTTCCCAAACCATAAAATCATTAACTCCCAACTCAATAACTGCATAAAGCTTTTCACGGGCCGCTTCCAATTGTCGGGAGTTAAGCAGTAGTTCGGCATAAAGAGTGTATCCCCGATAATCGTCGGGGTGCGTCTCAATCAAAAGCTGTACAAGTCGTTCTACCTGATCATTCGAGAGTGGGGTATCGCCCCTGTTTGCAGTCTGCATCAAATAGAGTTGCAGCTTTGATTCCATATCGGCATTTCTGCTTTGAAAGGCCATCTCAAGATGCTCAAATGCCTTGTTGGAATCCCCTTCCGTGAAGTAAAAATTCGACAACGAAAAATGAACAAATCCATTTTCCGGATCTAAATCCAGAACCCGTTGATAATTCAACAAGGCATTCTCGCGGTCATTACGCTCCAGATAGGCATCGGCCAGCAATCCGTAATAGCGGGCATCCGCCGGATTCAGATCAATAAGCTTTTGGATCTCTTTCAAGGCAAGTTGATCGCGACCAGCAGCAGAATGAAGTTGACCACGCGACAAGCTTATTTGCTCATTTACCCCAATCTCGCGCTCAAGCTGATCAAATGCAGCAATGGCCGCATCGTAGTTCCCAGATGATGAGTGCATTACCGCCATGTAGTAGATGTATTCGGGGTTGCCAACATCGAGCAAAGACAATTTTTGGTACAACTCGGCAGCTTCACTGAAGCGCCCAAGTTGGGCATATAACTCTGCCAGCAACTTCCAGTACCACAGATTGGTTGGATTAATCTCAGTGGCACGTTCGAGCAGCATAGAAGCACTGGAGAGGTCGTTGTTTACGACATGCAGATTGGCCAACTCATACATAGCTGCGGCCGAATTTGGATCAATTTCAAGACAACTGGACAACAGGCTTACGGCCCGTTGAAAATTTCCAATCATTTTTTGTTTGAGTGCCTCAACAAACAGGTACTGGAATTCTTGCTTCTTTTCTTCAGAAAGTACTTCTAATACCGGCTTGTCGGTTTCCGGTCCCGAAACAACTGCTCTGGGTCCGGCGCAAGCGGTTAAAATTATTAAAACTACCAGCAGCGGCAGACTATTTCGGTGTATCATGCAGTCAGTTTTTTCCGGTGTGGCCAAAACCTCCGGCCCCCCTTTCAGTATTCTGGAGTTCATTAGTAACCTGCCACTCGGCCTTTTCATGTCTCGCGATTACCATTTGACAAATTCGATCGCCGTTCTTCACCACAAATGGCTCATTGGAAAGATTGACAAGTATTATACCAATCTCCCCCCGGTAATCAGCATCGATAGTACCCGGAGAGTTAAGAACCGAAATTCCCTTGGTAAGCGCCAATCCACTACGGGGACGAATCTGTGCCTCATAACCCTCGGGCAACTCAATATACAAACCGGTGGGTATTAATCCGCGTTCCATGGGCTTTAGCACAACATCATTTTCAAGGCTTGCACGGATATCCATGCCAGCAGAGTGGGCTGTACTATAGGCAGGAAGTTCGTTGCTTGACCTGTTGACTATCCTGATTTGCATCGCTTTGTAATTTGTGATGCAAAGATAGATAAAACGCCAATACATCATAGAAGTTAACATTTATTAGCTTCGTTCGGGAAATGGGTGGTTGGACCAATATTTACATCACATCATCCTCCATTTCGAAGCACTCGCAAATAATGATCCTGGCAATTGTATCTAATAGACGCATATTCCCAAAGAAGAAACGATGCCAAATCTAATCATCGGCATAATCCGAACTAAAAATACCAAGCTTGGATCTATGGTGGTTTATGAACAGATTCTCCTCCAGCCGCTCACTAAACTGAAATTTCTGGATTCGGGGTTCAACATTACGGAAGTCTACATATAGTGCGGGCATTTTACCCTGAGAAGCATCGAAAAAGGGAGATTGAGGCGTTGACACACGCTCCTTAATCCAGGTGTAAATGAGGTTGGGATCGTATATATAAAAGGGAACAAAAGATTCGGTTTGACATTCACCAGCCCATTCTGCTGTACTTCGGATATCACGAATCCTTACTTCATTGCCAGGGTTGAGTTCTCCCCCAATAAGATGCAAAGGAATATTCACCGAAACCTTCCACTCAGACTGAATCATTTCGCAAATTCCGGCCAGTTCGAGCATGGCCAGACCGAAGGCTGTGCAGCCGGCCCCTTCGTTCCGGTATAATGGCCAGAAGGCACCTCCGTAGTGACCCGAAGGACGGATACCCTCGTTGGAGGGCCGATCGAATCTTTTGATAAAGTCAATAATCAAACGGGTGGCTTCGTCATTCAGCCGGAAAGTAACCGATGCCAGTTCCTTACGCCTTTTATAAATCGGAATCTTGCGAAGAAGCTCTTCCCCCGTCTCAAGCCTTCCTTCGAAACCAATGCCAAGAATTCCAAGACCTGGTCTCTCCTTTAATAGTTGAACCCGCTGCTCCTGCGAAGAAACCGAGCGCATTCCTGCAATTAGTGGTTCGACGAGCATGGGTGTAGTTAGCTGCACAAATAAATGACCAAGCAAGTAACGCTCCTTATACAATACTTTTGAAAAATAACCCTTGAGGAATGTGGTTGAGAGCGTGGCAGGTGAACTCCAGTCGAAAGGCACCGGAGAAGGAATCACAAACACAGTAAGTTCATTGAAACGGTAGGGCGATAAACCCTTTTCCTTCTCCTCTGCTCTCAGATTGTAAAACATTAACATCAGAAGCAGCCAGATGATATGGCGATAGTAGCTTCTCATCGTAAATGAAATCAATGACTAAATATATGGAAATCTGACGACTTGCCCAAACGCATTCAGGAGATATTGAAAAATTATCCAGGTGCTTCTCGAAAGCACAATGGAAGATTGGACACAAACCTGATAGCTACAAAAGTTTTGAATAAAGTGCCACAGCTAAATCTTTCCCGGGAGTGTATTCGACCCCTTTCATCCCTGTACTTTCGGCCGCTTTAATGTTAACGTGAAGGTCATCAACAAACAGGGTCTCCTCTGCCTCAATCCCGGCAAATTTCAATACTTTTTCAAACCCGGAAACAAGGGGTTTCCGATCGTTCACAATATGGGAATAGAAGCATTCCGTAAAAAGCGATTCCCATTCAATCTGGTATTGCTTCAGAAATACCTTTTTAAAATAATCAATATGTATTGCATTGGTATTGCTATACAGATAGAGGTTAAAGCGAAGTGAAAGTTTCTGAAGCAATTCCACTTTTACCGCCGGGACCTTTAGCAGCATACTGCACCAGGCCTGATCAATTTCTTTATCAGTGACAGTCGGATTGTGCAGCCAGTTCCGTATTGTCGCTCTAAATACATCGGGTGATACAACGCCGGTTTCAAAATCGGTAAAGATGGGCAGACTTATTAACTGCCTGACATCAAGCATGTCAGGATTGCGGTTGAAGAGACCAAAAGCTTGAAAAGGGGCATCAAAGTCTAGGTCAAGCAAGACCCCGCCCAGATCGAATAGTATATTCCGTATCTTTTTTGGAGAGCCTGGGTACATCAATTCTACAAATCTTGTGGCATCATAGATCTCTTTTGATAAACGCGTACAAAATCGACTTCCATCGACTGGGGAAAAATAGTGTCATCAATACCCATGGCACCCCCCCAGTTCCCACCTACTGCAACATTCAAAAGCAGATGAAATCGCTTATCAAAAGGCCATTCAGCAAATCCGGTTCCCTCATTTATAAATGTAAAATAGTGTTCATCGTTCACATAAACCCGATACTCATGCGGCTCCCATTCAAGTGCATAAGTATAAAATTCAGAGAAGCAATCGGGAACTTCCATTGACCCATTTTTGTGCGTACCTATGGAATGATTGTATGATTTGGTATGTGCCGAACCAACAATGGTGGTGGGATCATACCCAACATTCTCCATAATATCAATTTCGCCGCTATCGGGCCAACCACCATATTCCCAATCGGTTGGAAGCATCCAAATGGCAGGCCACATACCCAGGCCTGTGGGCAATTTGGCCCTAATTTCAAATCTTCCGTAGAGCCAGTCTCCTTTATGTTTGGTAATAAGTCGCGCCGAAGAGTAATTGCGACCCTCCATAGGTTCCTTGATGGCTGTTATCTTTAACACTCCATTCTCAACCCATGCATTTTGTTGCCGGCGTGCAGTATAGTACTGAAGTTCATTATTCCCCCATGCCCATGAATTCCCGGCAGTATCGTAGCTCCATTTATTTTCGTCAGGAAACCCATCATACTCAAACTCATCGTTCCACACCATTTCCCATGTCTCCTCTTTTTCAGATTTGCAATTCCAGAGCAATGGAAGCAAAATCAGCATCAGAAAAACATTTGTGTACCTCATCTGTAAAAGTTTTGATAATTTGGCCGTTGAGTAGTCAGTTCCTGACCAATACACTACAAATATAATTAATTTCACCACCGCAATTTGTCAAATTCTTATATATCTGCTCACCCCACTAACCAGCAATGAAATCACCTTCCAACGAATCGCTTTGGGTAAACGAAAGTTGCATAGAGGTAATCGACCAACGCTTCCTTCCTTTTGAGTATAAGACTTTCCAGATAGGCAGCTTGGACGATGCTTGTTTTGCCATACAGGAAATGGTGGTAAGAGGAGCACCTCTCATAGGTGTAACCGCTGCCTTTGGCATGTATCTGGCCTTAAAACAAGGCCAGAATGCGGATCCCATTCTTTGGATGAAAACCGCCAAACAGAAGCTCGATTCTACCCGGCCAACCGCAGTGAATCTGATGTATGCTACCCATAGAATGTTGCAATTTTTTAAAGATAACGCCGAGGGGGTGAACGTTAACCCCAACTTAATGCTGGAGGAGGCCTGCAGGATAAGGGATGAGGAGATATGCTCGTGCAGCCGCATCGGAGAAAATGGCTTAGCCATAATTGCTTCAATTAGCGACACAAAGCCAGACCGATCTGTGCAAATTCTTACCCATTGTAATGCTGGATGGCTGGCAACTGTAAAATGGGGGACAGCCCTCGCTCCTATTTATTGGGCACATGAGGCAGGTATTCCGGTACACGTATGGGTCGACGAAACCAGACCCCGGAATCAGGGTGCACGGCTAACTGCATGGGAACTAGGCAACGCCGGAATTCCCCACACTGTAATCAGCGACAATTCAGGAGGGCATCTTATGCAAAACGGTCTGGTTGACATGGTCATAGTTGGCAGTGACCGCACTGCAGCCAATGGAGATGTAGCCAACAAAATAGGCACCTATCTTAAGGCGGTTGCAGCAGCCGACAACAATATTCCTTTCTATGTGGCGCTTCCTACCTCAACCTTCGACCTGACGCTGCCCGAGGGAATTGGGAAGATTCCCATTGAAGAGAGGGAAGCTTCGGAAGTAGCATACATTGAGGGGTGGGATGGTAATAAAATCGCAAAAGTTCGACTGATCCCCGAAGATTCTCCTGTTGCCAATTATGGATTTGACGTTACACCTTCCCGGCTCATTACCCTATTGATTACTGAAAAAGGTACATGCAGGGCCGAGTCAACAGCCATCCGGGAGCTGATAGAGAAAGGTTAATTGAGGCCGCTTACAAAACCTGACCTGCTGGCTATAATGACACTGCTTGAGATAGTTTTTTGCAGGGCTAGGTAAGTTGTATGGGAATTTATAAAGATTGAAACCATGCCCGCCTAGGCAGTCATTCGCTGGATTTTTTACGAGACTTAACTGCACAACAGACCTGGCACTGCATAATGCTGGTTGCAAGCAAGTTACTCCTTATGCATATATATCCAGATCCCACTTTTTGGGTTATCTGTCAGAAGCTTGTTTTTGAGATCAATTGCCTCATCTTCATCCAAGGTTGCTGCTATGGCCACCAGATAAAAATTGTTGATCCAACCAAGATATAATGACTCAGACCCCCTGGCAGTAAGTTGAGAAATATATTTTGTTGCATTTTCTTCGGTTTTAAACGAACCCCCAACAACGTAGTGATATCCGACCGCAGGGTGCGTTATTTCTACAATTACCGGCAACGATTCATCGACCGGACTTTCGGATAAGGGGGGTATTGTCTCCTCCGCTTCAGGTTGCCCGGGGGGTGGTACAATTTCTGATGGAGCGTTTTGGACCGCCACGATGGGTTGATAGGCATCTTGTTGAGAAAGAATGAAAAAGAGCGATCCTCCAGCAGCCACCAAAAAAATAAAGATAGCCGCATATAACCACCATCTTTTCTTTTTATTTGGACTCAAAGTGGAACCACCGGTCACCCCGGCAACCTCACCAGCACTCACCAACGATGCAGGGTGAATGGGTTCCAGACCAAAGGCATTATCCAAGGTTTCAGCCTCAGGAAAAGCTTCAAATCGGAAAACCTGCCCATTACGGTTAAGTTTCCCCAAACGGTTTAAAACAATGGTTTGGTTATGATCCAACTGATACAGCAGCTCATCGCAATAGGCCTCGAGTTCTTTATGAGCAAGCGGTGCAGGTATATCCTCGGCACGGGCTACATAATTCAAAAGAATGCCATCGTTTAAATTGAGCTCAGGCCTAAAAGTAATGGTTCGTGAAGGGGGTAAAAGCCTTGCCGTTTGAACATCGAAACGTGCTGGCCTATAGTTGGCTACAAAAGCACCAAAGCCCGGCAAAACTACATACTTCTGTTGTTGCAGTAGTTCTGAAATATAAGGTCCAATATCCACAAGGCAGTTTTATGCAAATATAGAGAAAATCGAAGTTTGACTGGAGCATTTTATGTCAAACTCTGCGCAAAGAATAAATTGTTAGTTTTGTAACATAACAGAGAAAAACCGGAGAACAGCTTTTTTCCAACCGTTATGCAACAAAAAAAAATATTGGTTACCGGTGGCACCGGATATATTGGATCGCATACTGTGGTAGAGCTGCTTCAGGCAGGACACGAGGTAACCATTGCCGATAACCTGTCAAACTCAGAAGCATCGGTGGTCGATCGTATTGAACAGATTACGGGATTAAGGCCCGGGTTTGTAAAGGTCGATCTGGCCCATCAAAATGAGGCTCACCAGTTCTATAAAACTCAGCAAAGGGTGGATGCTGTTATCCATTTTGCTGCCTCGAAAGCGGTTGGTGAATCGGTCGAGCAACCACTTATGTATTACCACAATAACCTGAATTCGTTAATCCATCTTCTGGAATACACCAAGGAATACAACATTGGAAGTCTTGTTTTCTCCTCCTCATGCACTGTGTACGGGCAACCCTCAACGCTTCCGGTTACAGAAGAAACAGCTCGCCGCGAGGCTGAATCGCCTTATGGAAACACCAAGCGAATCGGAGAGGATATTCTGCGCGACTTTATCAGGGCCAACAGGCATTTGAACGGCATCGCTTTGCGGTATTTCAATCCTATTGGAGCGCATCCTTCGGCCTTGATTGGGGAACTTCCGCGTGGCGTACCCGGAAACCTCCTTCCATTTGTCACCCAAACAGCAGCAGGAATACGGAAAGAGCTGCAAATTTTTGGATCCGACTACAATACCCCCGATGGGACAGCTATCCGCGACTATATCGATGTGGTGGACCTCGCCAAAGCGCATATGGTAGCAATCCAACGACTGCTCGAACGCAAAAATCAATCAGGATTCGAGATTTTCAATCTTGGCACCGGCAAAGGAGTTTCGGTACTCGAAATGGTAAAAACCTTCGAAGAGGTTACCCAACAAAAAGTAAACTACCGTATTACTGACCGCAGACCTGGCGATATTGAACAAATATGGGCCGACACTTCGCTGGCAAACGAAATACTCGGATGGAAAGCTGAAAGAGCGTTGGAGGAGACATTGCTTGCTGCATGGAACTGGGAAAAACGCCTGCGCAAAATCAGCTAATTGGCTGATGACACATATTAAAACCTTTATCATAAGAGGCCTGAAAGAAATTAAAGTACAAGGTGATGAGAAAAATTTTGATTACCGGTGGAGCCGGATTTATAGGATCGCATCTGGTGCGACGGTTTGTAAAAGGGTATCCGGACTACCACATCTTTAACCTCGACAAACTCACCTATGCAGGCAATCTGGAAAACCTCAAGGATGTTGAGCAATTTCCAAATTACACCTTCCTGAAAGGGGATATTGTGGATGCAGGATTTATTGATGCGCTCTTCCAGAAATACCATTTTGATGGGGTAATTCATCTTGCAGCCGAATCGCATGTTGATCGTTCGATTGCTAACCCGCTCGAATTTGTATATACCAATGTAATCGGAACGGTAAACCTGTTGAATGCCGCGCGCAATAGTTGGAAGGGTGCTTCGAGCGATAACCTGTTTTACCATGTATCGACCGATGAAGTCTACGGATCGTTGGGTGAAGCCGGACTGTTTACCGAAGAAACCCGCTACGACCCGCACAGTCCCTATTCAGCGTCGAAGGCAAGTTCAGATCATTTTGTAAGAGCGTATTTCGACACCTATCAACTACCCGTAATCATCTCCAACTGCTCCAACAATTATGGGTCATTCCAATTCCCGGAAAAACTTATACCTCTGTTTATCAACAATATTCAGCACAACAAACCCCTCCCCGTCTATGGAAAAGGAGAAAACGTACGCGATTGGTTATGGGTTGAAGACCACGCCCGGGCAATCGATGTAATCTTTCACAGTGGTCAACCTGGATCCACATACAACATAGGCGGACACAACGAATGGAAAAACATCGACTTAATAAGGCTGATGTGCCGGCTAATGGATAACAGACTCAACCGCACTGCCGGCACCTCCGAGGAGCTAATCACCTTCGTAAAAGACCGGGCCGGTCACGACCTCCGTTATGCGATCGATTCCACCAAACTTCAACATGAACTGGATTGGACGCCAAGTCTGCAATTTGAGGAGGGATTAGCCATCACTATAGATTGGTATCTGCAGAATGGGGCATGGCTCAAACGTGTGACCAGTGGAGAATACCAGAATTATTATACACAGCAATACCATCAAAGATAACACCATCACTATGCACCGTCGGAATTTCTTTAAAACATCAGCCCTGGGTGGATCAGCACTTGCCATTGCAGGTGTCGCAGGTTGTCATACCCAAAGCAACAAACCATCGGCACTGGTTAATAAAATCGATCCGAATTTCGAACTGAATGAAGAGACCATAGCTGGTTTTCAGTCAAAAATGGAGAATGGTAGTCTTACCGCGGAGGCCTTGACTCAAAAATATATTGACCGAATTGCAGCTGTTGATCCCTATCTGAATTCAATTCTGGAAATCAACCCCGATGCCCTCTCCATTGCCCGAGAGCTCGACAATGAGCGTAAAAGTGGCAAAGTAAGAGGTCCTCTTCATGGAATTCCGGTGTTAATTAAGGACAATATTGATACATCCGACAAAATGTTTACAACGGCCGGTTCGTTGGCTTTGGATGGACATATTGCAACCGAAGATGCACAGATAGTTTTCAGGCTGCGACAAGCGGGAGCAGTGTTGCTGGGTAAAACCAACTTAAGTGAATGGGCAAATTTCAGAAGTACCCGGTCCAGTAGTGGATGGAGCGGAAGGGGCGGACAAGTGCGAAATCCCTATTCACTCGACAGAAGTCCATGCGGTTCAAGTTCCGGAACAGGTGCTGCCATTGCCGCAAACCTTTGCGCAATAGGTATTGGAACTGAAACGAACGGCTCGATTGTGTGTCCGGCGGGTATCAACGGATTGGTTGGAATAAAACCTACACTTGGACTATGGAGCCGCCGCGGAATTATCCCCATCGCCCATAGTCAGGATACCGCAGGACCGATGTGCCGCACAGTTACCGATGCTGCCGTTCTTTTGGGCGCCCTTGCCGGGTTCGACGACCAGGATGCCGAAACCCATATTGCTCCCGGGGAGATTTTTACGGACTATACTCAGTTTCTGAAACAAACAGACCTAAGCGGACTCAGAATTGGTGTTGCCCGGGAAATGCTCGGTTTTAATCCTGATGTAGATGCCCTTTTCAATGAAGCATTAGAGCAGCTCAGGTCACTGGGCGCCATCATTGTTGACCCTGTTAGTTTTGCATCCCGTCGCCAATGGGGAGCACCCTCCTACGAAGTATTGTTGTACGAATTTAAAGCCGATCTGAACGCTTATCTTGCAGCACATCCAAATGCTCCCGTGCAAAGCCTGGCCGAAATCATCGCCTACAATAAGGCGAACGCTGAAAAAGAGATGCCCTGGTTCGGTCAGGAGATTATGGAGGCAGCAGAAGCAAAGGGTGATCTAACATCGGCCGAATACATTGAGGCACTTCGCAACGCCAAGAAATTTTCGCGTGAAGAAGGGATTGATGCTGTAATTGAAACCTACAATCTTGACGCCATTATAGCTGGAACCAATGGTCCCGCCTGGAGCATCGACTGGGTGAACGGAGATAATTTCAGCGGCAGCAGTTCCTCGCCTGCGGCCATATCCGGGTATCCCAACATTACTGTACCAATGGGACAAGTGCACGGATTGCCAGCTGGAATATCCTTTTTCGGCAGCGCATGGAGTGAACCTAAATTGCTTCAAATAGCCTATGCCTATGAACAGGCCTCGGCAAGACGAAAGGCACCTGGCTTTATACCAAGTTTGATGGCCTAAAAAATAACATTATCTGCTAAACATATTCGGGGCCGTTACGCAGCTGAACATCATTCACAAATTGTCTGATTTGCTGCTCGTCGTCCCTTCGGCAAATAAGTAGTGTATTGTTCGACTCAACAACAATATAACCTTCGAGACCCTGCAATACGGCGATCTTTCCATCCGGCATGTTTACTATGCAGTTTTTGTTGTCGTACATCAAAACATTGCCTCCCGTAACAACATTGCCGGAGTCATCTTTCTCCTTGTTTTCGTAAAGTGAACCCCATGTCCCCAAATCGCTCCAGCCAAAATCGGCTGTTAAGACAAAGACATTGTCCGACTTTTCCATAATGCCATAGTCAATGGAAATTCCCATACATTCGGAATAGATCTTATTGATGAATGCCTTTTCATTAGGGGTATTGTATAGTCTCTCTCCTTGCGCAAAAAGTGTGGCAACTTCGTGAAGATGGGCATTAAAAGCGCGTAAAATAGTTGGTAGTGACCAAAGAAAAATTCCAGAATTCCAGAAAAATTCACCACTATCAACAAATACTTTTGCCATCTGAGCATTCGGCTTCTCGGTAAAAGTTTTAACATAGTGAAGATTGTCAAGCGACTTATATTCGGCTTTATCGCCCACTTGAATATATCCATATCCGGTTTCAGGGCGACTTGGGTGTATTCCCAACGTAAGCAGAGCCCGGTTGTTCGAAACAAAATCTAGTCCGAAAGCAATTTGTCTTAGAAACTCCTCTTCCTTCAAAATCAAGTGGTCGGAAGGGGCAACAATTAAATTGGCATTGGGGTTTATAGTTTTAATCTTATAGGCAGCATAAGCAATACATGGAGCAGTATTCCGACGCAACGGCTCGCCCAGGATCTGTTCGGGGGAGAGTGCGGGAAGCTGCTCCAGCACCATGTCAATATAATCGACACTCGTTACTACATAAATATTCCCGACAGGAACAATTTTTGAAAACCGATCGAAAGCCTGCTGTAAAAGCGACCTGCCTGTTCCAAGTATATCCAAAAACTGCTTGGGCATATCCTTACGGCTCATGGGCCAAAACCGGGCTCCAATGCCACCTGCCATTATAATACAATAGTTGTTGCTCATTTCAGTCGGTTAATCATTGCTTCAAATATATCTAAATATCCCGAAACAAGGACCGGGCCATTTCGGCTATAAAGTAATGCCGGTTCTTGAATATATGTTGTAATTTAGTCTCAGATTAATAACAAAGAATCTGCCTCAGAGACTGAACAAATCGCTCCATTAAAACACTGATTCTGAAGATGAAGCTACTGTTTCATATAGGTCGCTATTTTTCGATGTTGGGAAAAGTGTTCCTCAGGCCGGAAAAGCACAAAATGTATTTTCGGCAACTGATGAATGAAATCGACTCACTGGGGATCAACTCCCTGGGCATTGTAGTAATGATTTCCCTTTTTATAGGGGGTATTCTTACCATTCAGCTGGCCTACAATTTAATGAACCCACTCTATCCAAAAACACTTATTGGACTGGGAACTCGTGACACACTGATTTTGGAATTCTCATCCACTATAATGGGGCTTATACTCGCCGGGAAGATAGGTTCGAACATTACCTCTGAAATTGGCTCAATGAGGGTTACAGAACAAATCGATTCGCTCGAAATTATGGGGGTAAATTCTGTTGGGTATCTCATCCTGCCAAAGATTGTTGCCGTGGTGCTGATTATGCCATTATTGGTTATAATGAGCATTTTCTTTGGTCTGCTTGGCGGTTTAATCGTAGGGCCAGCAGCCGGAGTGGTTACTGCTGCCGAATATATCGATGGAATACGCTATTTTTTTGTGCCCTACTATGTAACTTTCACGCTGATAAAATCGCTGTTTTTTGGATTTCTTATTGCTTCTGTTCCCGCCTATTTTGGTTATTATGTGCAGGGGGGGGCACTGGAAGTTGGAAAAGCAAGCACCCGGGCAGTAGTTAATACCAATATCCTGATATTGTTGTTTGACCTAATTCTCACCCAGCTGTTGTTAACATGATTGAAATAAAAAACATCAGCAAATCGTTCGACGGCACTAAGGTGCTGAACAACATCTCGAATACTTTTGAAAGTGGTAAAACGAACCTGATTATTGGCCGCAGTGGTTCGGGTAAAACGGTATTGCTTAAATCCATTCTCGGACTCTACGATGTGGATGAAGGAAGCATACGTTATCACGACCGCGAGTTTACAGTTATGCGGGAACGAGAACGCAAACTACTTAGGCGGGAACTGGGCATGGTTTTTCAGGGAGGGGCCTTGTTTGATTCATTAACGGTTGAAGAAAATGTGCGTTTCCCTCTCGACATGTTCACGGTAATGTCGCCCCGTGAGAAACTGACACGGGTAGATTTTTGCCTTGACCATGTTGGAATTTCGCAGTCGAACCATCTTTTTCCATCAGAAATTAGTGGAGGAATGCAGAAACGGGTTGCTATCGCACGAGCCATTGCGCTCAATCCGAAGTATCTGTTTTGCGACGAACCCAACTCGGGACTTGATCCTGAAACTGCCACAAGAATCGACAATCTGATCCGGGATCTCACTGTAGAGTTTCAGATGACCACCATTATCAATACCCACGATATGAATTCAGTTATTGAGATTGGCGACACGGTACTTTTTATCCATAAAGGAGAGAAATGCTGGGAAGGCTCCAGACTCAATATTTTAGAGTCTGGCAACAAAGTCCTTAACGACTTCATCTTTGCCAACAAGCTTTACGCGCAGATGAAGAACAAATAAATTTTCATATACATTAACCGAAAAGGTTCTTACTTTTTAGGGACCAGCGTAACCACTGGCACAATCATCTCCTCCATAGAGATACCACCGTGCTGAAAAGTGTTGTTGTAATAACCAGCATAGTGACTGTAGTTGTTGGGATACACAAAGAAATCGGAAGATTGCGCAAATATATAGCTGGTGCTCATATTGCGAATAGGCAGAAACACCTCCTTAGGCTGGGTAACTTCGAATACTTGTTTTGATTTGTAGTTCAGATTACGCCCCAGTTTATAACGCAAATTGGTATTTGTTTCGCGATCGCCAATCACCTTAACAGGGTTGTTAACCCTTATGGTACCATGGTCGGTGGTAACCACCAGTTTCATATCGTTGGCAGCAACAGCGATTAATAGATCAAGCAGAGATGAATGGTTAAACCAACTCATTGTAAGCGAACGATATGCCTTTTCGTCTGAAGCAAGTTCCCTGATCATATCCATTTCTGTACGTGCATGCGAAATCATATCCACAAAATTGAAAACCACCACCGAAAGCTCACTTTCTCGAATTCCCCTGATGGTTTCGGTCAGCTTGCGCTCCGATTTGAAGTTGGAGAGCTTATCGAAGTAGAGTTTCTCTTTTCTGCCCAACCTGAGCATCTGCCGACGTAGCAGCTCTTCTTCGTTCATATTCTTATGGCCTTCATTGTCGTCGTCCTCCCAAAGCTCCGGATAGATCTTTTGTATTTCAGAAGGCATCAACCCGGCAAACATGCTGTTTCTGGCGTACATAGTAGCAGTAGGCAGAATGCTGTAGTATAACTCCTCTTCTTCTGTATTATAGTATTCGCTGATTACCTTGCTCATTTGCCTCCACTGGTCGTATCGAAGATTGTCTATAATCAGGACAAAAACCCTGCGGCCATCGTTCAGCAGCGGAAAAACCTTGTGCCTGAAAACATCTGTCGATAGCAGAGGTCTGTTCACTGCCGAATTACTGAACCAGGCAGCATAGTTTTCCCTAACGAACCTGAAGAAGGCAGCGTTAGCCTCACTCTTCTGATGGATTAACACATCATCCATAGCTGAATCTCCGGAGAGACCCAGTTCAAGTTCCCAAAACACCAGCTTCCGGTATATCTCAATCCATTCATCAGAACTAAGGCGGTTGTTAAGCTGCATCCCAATCTGAGAAAATACAGACTGATATGCGGTAGTGGTTTGCTGGGTAATAAGCCGCTTAACCTCAACGTTTTTCTTCAGGGTAAGCAATATCTGCTTTGGATTGACTGGCTTAATAAGGTAATCGGCAATCTTTGCTCCAACAGCCTCATCCATGATATTTTCCTCTTCGCTTTTGGTAATCATAACCACCGGAATATTAGGACTCTTAGCCTTAATCAGATTTAAGGTTTCGAGGCCGCTTAATCCCGGCATATTCTCATCGAGGAAGATAATATCAAAAAAATCCTGCCCAACCATTTCAAGTGCATCTGTTCCATTATTGGCCGTTGACACTTCGTAGCCCTTTTCTCCCAGAAAAAGAATATGGGGTTTAAGCAAATCGATTTCATCATCGACCCAGAGTATCTTAATTTTTCGCATGACCTCTTTTCATTTGATAGAGTTAGGGGAGCAACAATGGGTAAATGGTTGTATTATTTTAAGGCTTTTTACTGACCTAGATATTCCCTGCGGTAAAACTCCATGTATTCCGATATATTCTTGCGGTCAATAAAGATGCCAAGATTATCAGGAGTTATTATAAAGTTGCGGTAGTCAAGATTTCCTAAAGGAGAAAAAAGATCCCTTCGGCCAACAAGCTGCTGCAGGTAGCTTCTGGCCAGGGTTTTGTCGGTGAGCTTGCCAATATTGACCAGGACTCTGAAATCGTCGAGGATCATCACCTCCGCAGTCAGAGGGATGGATGCAAATTCACGGGTATTAAATTGAACTATGTTTCGAATAAGCAGCTCCCGGTCGAAACCCTCAGAGGGCACCACCATTACAAATAACTGTTCACCTGAAGTTTCTGACAGGTAGGGCCCAGATATTGGTGGCTCTTCACTCAACAGAGGGGGTGCCACAGAGGCACCCGGCTGGGCCGCAGGAGCAACAGAAGGCGTAGCTGAAGTACGCTGCAAATAGCTGCTGCGGAAGAATTCCATATAACCATCAACGGAGAGATTTTCAATCAAACGATCGAGGTTTCTGTCGGTAATCAGGAAGTTCCTATATGAAGTCTGGCCTAAGGAGGCATAAAGCGTTCGTTCCAGGATAGCTCGTCTGAAATACGACATGCTTTCGTTGTAGCCGGGTAGTCCCCGCACCACTACAAATTGAAAATCTCCCGCCTGTCTGATCTGGACGGCAAGATTCCAAAGACGAAATTCCGACCGGTTAAATTCTGCCAACTGATTAAGCAGTGTGCGCAGAGAAAGTCTGCTATCCATCACAGCCACCACAAAATTCTGAGTTGTATCGATTGCCATACTATAGAGTGATTCGACCACTGGCAAATCGACCGAAACATATCTTCCCTGCTCGCCCAAAAGTTCATCCTCCCGTTCGGCTCTGGCCATCAACTCTTCGGGGGATACTTCTAATTCATCGTCGCTAAAATCGGGTCCGATAAACCGGCTGTAATTGCGGAGAAAAAACCGAAGATATTCGGAAATAGACTTGTCGGCTGTAATTTGCCTGTAATTGGTAGAAGACACCACAAAATTATAGTAGTCGATCCCGCGCAAAGTTGCAAAGGCAGGTGCATTTCGAATAATGGCACGGAAATAGATTAAGGCCTGCTCCTTATTCCCAAGCGACCTGATTACCAGAAGGGAGGTGGACGCATCCAAATTTTCAACATCGACATCAAAATCGTACCGGGTATAGTGATCGAGGTTGTAATTGGCAAGATCAAATTTCAGCCGATTGACGTTCACCTCGGCATTTTGCGGAAAAGAGAGTACAAAATAGTGAACCAGCTCCTCGTCATAACTATATTTTCCGCCAAACTCATCCAACTCGGGATTTGAAGCGGTAAGCAGCTCTTCATTAAGAATGGTATCGTGGAGATAGCCCAAATCAACCAATCTTTGATAATCAGTTAGCGTACTGTCCTGAATTAGGGTTAGAATCTCCTTTGCCAATGGAGCAGGCTCAGCATTTGGATAGGCAGCGATATAACCCTGCAACCTCCTCTCAAACTCTGTAAGATTTGAGGTTGCTCCTACTGCCACTGATTCAATAAAATCGATTTTAGACCGAGTAATGCTATCGGGCTCAAGTTGCTTCATTTGTGTGGTATATTCTACAACATTCCCATACAAACCAGACTTATAAGCCCGGAAGGCGGTTTGATAAAGTCGGTTAAGACTATCCTGCTGCAATTGCAATTCGGCGAAGAAATTGGGATTCAGCAGATATCTTGCATAGCGGCTATCAGGATAGCGATCAATAATCAGACTGCGGAAATAGGCTGCTCTGCTGCTATTGCCCATTAACTCGTTCAAATCGTACAAATCGAAATAAGCCGAGAGTAGGTAAATATTCTCGGGATATCGCTTATTGAGCTCTTCGAACGATTCAGCGGAACGGGGATAGTCGTTGAAATCGGATTTAAAGATCTTCCCAGCATTGTATAGCGCATCTCGTATTTTGTGATGAGAAATCACCATAAGAGAATCGGTAAGCGGAAGGTCCTGGGTATAATAATCACGCTTCATTGGATCGGTCTCTCTCGATACCAAAAGAGTTGAATCAACCAATTCGGCAAATTCATCGATTTCGCCAAAACCCGACAAGCTCTTGTTTTGTCTTCTCCAGTCATCTTCAAGGCGTCGCCTTCCCCAGCGTTGCTGAAACATCGACCTCCCGAAAGATAATGTCTGAGGATTATAGAAATACCAACCTCCGCCCTGATCAGATCTGCCGAGTCCCATTCGGTATTCATCAGCTCTCGAATAGGTGCCTTGTGCCCCTTGCTGATTCGCCAATAGTTCAGCATCGCGAACCCGCTGGCGCTCTTCAGCAATCCACTGATCGATGAGTGCATTTCTTTCAGTTTCAGGCATACGTGCCAACTTTTGCAGACTATCCTGCACCTCAACCATTTCAAGATTATCGACCAGTCGGTTTAGTCCGGTGGACCTAACCGTGAGCTGCGCGTAATTCGGATAATTGCTGTCGATGACCGTCATGGCGGTATCGTAATAAGCCCGGGCATCGCGATAGTTTTTATCGTCGAAGTAGATATCGGCCAGGGTTACCGATGACAGTGCCTGTTGGAAATTATTATCGACCGAAGCGGCTACTGATTTGCGGTAATTTTCGATGGCCCCGGTTATATTACCCTGCTTATAGGCAAGATTGCCAAGAGCATAGTATATCTGGTCGTTGAATTCAAGGAACTTCTCATCGCGCAACATTTTGAGCAAATCGCGCCGTAATTTTTCAGTATCACCGGCCTCGGCCATCAATTCAAAACCATTAATACGAGCATTGAACCCCATATCAAAAGGTGGATTAAGTCGGTTGACAGCCTCGAATGCAGCGATAGCTCTCGGTATATTGCCGGTTTGCTGATAAAGCTGCGCAAGTATATATTGCAAGCGTGCCTTCTCTTTCCTCCAGAAACTCTTTTTTAGGGTAATCTCTAGAAGGCGTATGGCTTCAGAATAGTTACCTTGCTTAAGATAAAAATCTGCATTCGCCTTACCCAGCTCTTTGTTGAGTCTTCGGGGAAACTTAGGATCGCTTTGCATGGCCAGCAGCAGTTCGGCAGATTCTGTAAAACGTTCCATTTCGCTATAGCTTCTGGCCAACCATACCATTGCGTCAAATCTTGTATCCTCTTCAGGGAATTTTCTGATAATCAGTGAAAAGTTCTCAATGGCAGATATGAAGTTATGCTGAAAAAAATAAGCCTGCCCGATAATCAGATAGCTGTCGTCGATCCAGTTATTGAACTCCTCGCGACTGGCAAACTGCTGGTAGCTGCGTGTTCTTATTTTTCGTCGTTTTGGTTTGGCCGTGATTGAACGGGTTTGAATGACTTTATTCGCCTTTAGAACCGCATTGTTCATGTCGGCCTTTGCCACATTTGCTGCAGCAGGGTAACTCTCCTTGTAGAGCGGAAGAACTGAGGTAAAATCATCCTTAACCGACAGGTCAATCCGACGCAATCCACTTTTGATGCTCTCTTTGCCGTTAAAGTAGATATTGTACCTGGCAGTCACGTTGTTATAGGTACGTGTTGCCCGGGTGTTTTTGCTGGTAGAACATCCGGCAATGCCCGCAGCAATGAAAGCCAAGAGTATGATATGTAGCGTTAAGCGCTTCAAATAGGATTGAATCAATTACTGAATTAAACTCTTAAGGTGAACAAATATTGTTTCTGTTCAGGGATAAACCCTTGCGATTCTTAAATTATGCTGCCATCTAGAACGGGTGTGATTGAAGTATTTGAAAAGGATGAATTTGCATAAAAATATTAGTTCTTTATATACTGGTTTACCAAAAACAGTCCATCGAGTGTCAGAAGCGGAGCAACATGTTGAATAGAAGGAATATGGTCCGACATGATCTGGCTGAGTCCACCCGTGGCCACTACCGTTACGGGGCGCCCCAACTCCTTGCCAATAAGACCAATTATATGATCGACCAATCCTGAATATCCCAGTACAATTCCAGATTGAATAGCATGCACCGTATTTAATCCAAGGACAGACGGAGGAGGAACGAGGTGGACCCGGGGCAACTGTGCCGTTTTTCCTGCCAGGGCGTTTACAGCTGTATTAAGTCCAGGAGCAATAGCAACACCAAGAATCTGACCATCATTTCCAATGGTAGTAAAAGTAAGAGCGGTGCCAAAATCAATGACTGTAACATGATCGCCGTATCGTGTATAGGCAGCCAGAGAATTGACTACCAAATCGGAACCTATCTGATACGGATTGAGTATTTTTATGGGAAGCTTGTCGTAAATATCGGGGCCAACAATTATGGGAGACAACTTGAGAAACTTCATCAACATATCGATGAAAGGCTGCACGAGTGTGGGCACAACACTGCTTAAGACAGCAGAGTCTATGATTCCATTTCCGTAATTTTCGCTGTGGAGCAGCGAACGAAAAATAACCTCATACTCATCGGCAGTTTTAAAAACATCGGTCTGAATTCGCCAATCGGAAATCCATTGTTTCCCGTCGTTGATTCCAAATACAATGTTGGTATTTCCAATATCAATTGCCAGTAACATAGCCTTATCTCCTTATGAAAGATTACGTTTTTGTATCCTCAGTCTGATGCACTGCACATGAATTGGGGAATACATCCCTCAAAAATGTGAATAATTGACCAAACACGCCGCAAAACAATAAAAAATTTAGCAAACAATTACGAACTCTATTCCACAGAAGCCCGCCAATCCAATGTCATATTGAAAAAGATTCAGCATTAATAGCCATCAACAGCAAGGCCGGTTGCAAATGCAACCGGCCAGCAATAAGTTTATGCACGGGTTACCGGGTTGCTACACCGTCCCGGGTACAGGAACCGTGGCTTTATCCACAATTCCTACCTTGCCCATAATATAGATATCAGGCCCAAGTTTCATATCGGAATTCATCATCTCCTCGAAGGTAACTTCTTTTCCGGTATAGGCAGAGGCCCTTCCCATAATGGCTATCATATTGGATATGGCAGTAGCCTCGGCCTCGTTAAACGGAATGTTTTGCCGGATACAGGTTACCAGGTTGATATGCTCCTGAACGTAGGGATCAACTTTCACCGAACGGGTGGGTTCTCCAGCCTCATTTAGGGGATACTGAAAGTTGTATACAGGATTCATTGAGAGGTCGTAGATAGCATTCTGACAGTTGGTCTGGCCACGGGTACCTCTTATCCATTCGCTTACATTGGTAACCGTTCCGTTCATCTGGCGGCACATACTATGCATATGCATACCATTGTCGTATACAAAATCGACCGAGAAGTTATCGAACTGATCGCCGGTAACCCTCCGTTGTCTTGAGCCAAAACCAACAGCTTTAACAGGATGGGTGCCAGTAAACCAGTTAACTACATCAATGTTATGAATATGTTGTTCGACAATGTGATCGCCCGATACCCAGAGCCAGTTAACCCAGTCGCGGATCATATACTCCATTTCTGACCATTCGGCCTGAGGATTCCGATACCAGAGCTGCGACTGATTCCAGTATGCATTGGCTCCAATTATTTCGCCAATAGCACCGGTCGCTACCTGCTTGTAAATATCAATATAATCGGCTTGGTGACGCCTTTGTGTTCCTGTCACTACCTTGAGGCCCAATCCATCGGCCACCTTGGCAGAGGCCATTATACGGCGCACGCCCTGAGGATCTACCGCAACCGGTTTTTCCATAAATACATGCTTCCTGGCATTAACGGCTGCCTCAAAATGGTCGGGGCGAAATACGGGTGGAGTACAGAGAATAACAACGTCAACATCAGATGCAATAACCTTTTCGTAGTTGTCGAAGCCAACAAAACAGTTTTCTTCCGGCACTTCAACATTGAAATCTTTCAAAATTCTGGCCTTGCAAGAGTCAACCCGGTCTTGGAAAACATCGCCAAGGGCAGTAATCGTTAGATTTGGACCGGCAGAAAGCCAGTTCAGTGCAGCGCCTGTGCCTCGCCCACCACAACCAATGATTCCGGCTTTAAGCGGACGACCATCGGGGGCCAATTCAAGCATGGGTGGCAAATTAAGATCGGTAAGCTTTTTAAAACTTCCCCGGTCTGCCGAACCTCCTCCTGGTGAACACGAAGCCAATGGGCCAAACCCAACGGCACCGACAGCTCCTATGGCAGCAGCACCGGTCAGGAATTTTCTTCTCGAAAAGTTTGTTTCACTCATAATCAGTTTACTATTTGGTTATCAATCAAGGTACATTTCCTGTATTCTCATCAAATTCACATACCACCCTAAAGGTAATATAATTGCAGTCAGACAACCACCAAATACTCTTTGGCATCTGTGGATCGGATCGCAACCAATCCTGAGTGCGGGTAAAGTCACGTGCCGCACTGCGAATACTACCTGCATCGCTTCTGAAATAGCCGCCTCTGACTACGCGCTCGCTGCCGGATTCGGGTCCTTTGGGATCTTTGGCACCATCGGTTAACCTACTGTAGGCATCTTCGGCATACCAGTCGGATACATACTCGGCAGCATTACCCAGCATATTCTTCAAACCAAAAGGATTCGCTTCAACCTTATCGGGTGGCTGTGTGCGGGCCAGGCTGTTTTCGCCATAAACCACATAGTTGTCGATAGTAGTATTGCGCTTACGGAATAAGCCTCCGGATCCAAAATCCTTGGGATTTCCATCAAAAAAGTAGGGAGAATTTGTACCACCTCTGGCTGCATATTCCCATTCGGCTTCGGTAGGCAAACGGTAGGTTTTACCTGTAATTTGCGACAACCAGCGGGTATAGGTTTCAGCAGCATGGTAACTCATGGTAATTGCCGGCCGGGTTCCCATTCCCCAATTCTGATCGGGCTGTCCATAAGGAGGCGTAGGACCCGAGATGGCATCGACTTCCAGAGTCTTCCGGGCTCCCTCTGTATCAGTAGATCTGCCTTCACCGGCAGTTGCAGCATAAAATGCCAAAAATTCGCTCCATGTAACCTCAACCTCAGCCATGAAAAACGGGCTGACCGTTATCTGACGGACAGGACCCTCGTCCGCACGCCTCATTGGTTCACTCTCCTGGCTTCCCATCGAAAAGGTTCCTCCCGGGATAGCAATCATATTAAACGAAACCGTGGTGTTGGGAATGGTCTCTGTAAAGTTTTCATGGCTATTAACCTCAACGGGCTCAGTATAACGCTCAATCGATATACTGCTTACCCTGCCAAAATCAAGATTGGTCGACTTAACCCGGTTTGGGTCGTAATGGCCTACATCGATATGACAATTCAGGCATAGCAGCTGCTTTTCGTTCATTGAATAATAGAGGTGGGCCTCCATACCATCCTTTGACAAGGTTCTGGGGAAGAGATTTGAATGACAGCTTACGCATGATGCCTGGTAGGTAAAATGCTGTGCTACCTCGACGGAACGTTTACCCTCCCAGTTAAAATCAGCACTATCTTTAAACAAAAATCCATATATATCTTTGGCCCCCAAGCGAATCTTCTCTCTCATATAACCCTCGCCCTTGGGCGGCAAATGACAATCAACACAAGCTACCTGCATTCCGCTGCGCGTATCGTAATGCACCGATAGCTTCCATGATTCAAAAACATGGGGATGTACATGGCAGGAAGCGCAAAATTCGTTGGTACTGGTAGCCTCAATGGCTTTGTTAGAGTAAATGGCGAAAACAATGCCTGCTCCAAACGTAAAGAAAAGCAGCAAGAGTATGCGCTTTTTAAAGAATTGCAAGATATTTTGAAACATAAAGAAGTGGAATACAGGTAGATTACAACTCGAAGGCCTGACAAAATCTCAAAATTAGCAAATTATTGGATTAGGCCTTTGTATGACAAAACTTTGATGCTTATTTAGAAAGATTTTATTGATGTAGAAATTCAACACGCAACTGGGGTAAATATGGCAGGGAATGTTGGCCCAAAATTTATTAACTAAATAGATTTTATCAACTTAGGCACACTTTAGTACTGCTGTTAAATTTGTCGATAAATTCGCTTGGTTTGTGTAATAAGCGGGAAACAGAAAAGACCAATATTGGTGATCCTCAAACCTGACTATGACCCTCATCCCATCATGGAATTCAGCTACATATAGTGCATTTTTCGCTTTAACTGAGCTATTCTTTCCCCGTTTATGCATCCCTTGTGGTCGGAAACTTATCGATGTGGAGCAATTCCTTTGCCTGCATTGCTGGCACGACCTGCCGAGAACCAACTATCATTCAGATGCAGACAACAAGGTTGCCCAATTGTTTTGGGGTAGAGCCAGTGTAAATCGTGCCACCGCCTGGTTATTGTTTCGAAAGGGAAGCCAGTATCAGCAACTTATCCATTTCCTTAAATATAAAGGCTACCGGGAGGTTGGCAGGGTGCTGGGATATCAATTTGGGATGGATCTGATTGGCTCACCATTTGCCGGCAACGACATTATTTTACCAATACCGCTGCATCGCTCACGCATGCGTGTCAGAGGGTTTAATCAAAGTGAATATATCGCCCTGGGTCTTTCAGAAGCGTTGCAAATTCCGATGCTGAAAGAACCTTTGACCAGAAGTGTTAAGACTGGCACCCAAACCCGAAAAAATCGTTATGAAAGGTGGCAAAATGTGGCTGATATTTTTCTAGTTGAGGATCGCGATAGCGTTACAGATAAAAAAGTATTACTGGTGGATGATGTAGTTACGACAGGCGCCACACTGGAAGCTGCTGTTAACACGCTCTTAAAGGCCGGAGCAGCATCGGTTGATATTGCCACCCTTGCAGTGGCTGATTTCTGATGATGACATTCACGTCGAAGATGAAGATCTTCAGCGAATAACAACGACCCGCTTAACCCGGATATCATTAACCGGACGAAACTCTCTGCCAACCTCAACCTTAGCTATTTTGTCGGCAATTTCCAATCCCGAAACAACCTCACCAAACAGCGTGTAGCTTCCATCCAGATGGGGGGCACCACCCACAGAAGTGTATACCTCACGCTGAACAGGCGAAAAACGAAACCCATTCTCTTTCTCAATCTCATCGAGCTCCTTTTGGGTATATCGCCTGCCGGTTACAATGTAATATTGTGAGCCATCGGACCTTCGTCGCGTATTGTCGCGGTCGGGTTTTCTGGGCGATCCGACCATGCCTCTTCGGTGAAACTTATTTTCTAGAATATGGGCGGGCAGGGTATAACCGGGTCCCTTCCAGCCTACAACATCATCAGAACCAGCATAACGGGTATCCGCAGCTCCACTTTGAATCCCAAATCCGGAAATAACCCTATGCACCAATAGTCCATCGAAATAGCCCTCCTCCGTCAGTCGAATAAAATTATCACGGTAGTCGGGCACCTCATTGAAAAGCCTGATTTCGATGTCCCCGAAGTCTGTTTCAATGCGAATGCCTTTTATCCGACTATTGGCACTCCCCTGCTCCAGATCGCCTCCGCTGCGTGTATTGCTCAGAGGGCGCAGTCGATCACCTTTTTTATCCAACAATGAAACGATCAGGGTCGCCGGCAAGGCCAATGTCTGCTGGCGGTAATTTACCACATCGGTGAAGGCCAATCCTAAAACCTGTCGGTTGTTCAAAAAAATGGGCTGACCTGATCCACTCTGATGAAGCTGATTGGAAACCTGATAGACAGGCAAACCATTTACACTGGAAAATTGCTCAACCTTTCCCGTACGCAGTTGAATGTTGGCATCCGTGGGGCGGGAGACTATGTAGGTTCTCGAACTCAGAGCGATGGAGTCGTTGTTCAGGTGGAGTGGCTCTGCAACATAGCCCTCAATCTTTAACAAAATAAGGTCGCTTATCCTATCGAGGGCAACATATCCCAACACCGCATATTCGTCCGATCCGCTATGGGGTTTGACAACCGCACGATTGGCCGTCTGAAAGAGCGACAACCGCGCAACCACCAGCTGGCTGTCAACAAAAAAGCCTTGACCAATCTCCAGAATCCGATTGTCATCGAAAGTGTGAATGGTTACTACCGACGACAAAACGGCCGCCCATTTTGCAGCCTCATCTTCCTCTTCTTGCAACCGACTGGCTTCCTGAGAATTACTGTCGCTAGTCGTACGTTGACCACACTGCACAAACATCATCAGGAGAAGTGCAGGTAAAACCCAGCGAAACAACTGTCGGCAAATAATAGCCTCTTTCTGCATATTACAAGATTTTGACTTCGATCTTAATATCCCTTAAGGGTCGGTCATTTTCATCGGCAGGCATAGCAGCGATGCGGTCGATTACATCAAACCCATCAATACATTCTCCAAAAATGGTGTATTTTCCATCGAGATCGGGATAACCTCCCAATGTGGTATAGGCATTGCGTTGTGCTTCAGTGAAGTTTAACTTACCTCTTTCAAGGGCATATTCAGTTTCAATAGTCTGACGCAATGGCTCAGCAATGGCCCTGAATTCAGCTACTTTTTGCTCACTTCGAAGCTGCGAAAGGGTTTCTCTAATCTCATCGGTGAACAGCCGGTCGGTGATTCGCTTCATGATGGGCTGATTTACGGCCATCTCGAGCGTGTCGAGCTGACCACTGCGGTATACCCTTCCCTTTACTATGTAGAACTGGCTGATATCCGACTGCTTGAATGGATTAATTTCATCGGGTTGCCGCGGAGCACAGAGTGCTCCCTTTTTATGATAATAGTGCGACAAGATCTCGTCATCGACCGTTTTGTCTGGATCCCCATAACCAATCCTTCTGCCGGGTGCTGCATTGCGCGAGGAACGTGATCCTCCCTGGATTAAAAAATCCTGGACCACCCGATAAAAAAGTGTTCCATTGTAATATCCTTCGCGGGCAAGCTCCAAAAAAGCATCGCGGTGCTTTGGTGTGTCGTCGTATAGCAGAAAAGTCATATCGCCTGCCGAGGTTGAAATGAGAACACGGTGTGTCTGGCCCTGAAGAGGGATTTGAGGTAATAATAGCAAAAACAACCAGATGAATCTGAACATCGCAATTAACGTAACACCTTAATTTTCATTTTCACATCAGACACTGGCCTATCGGCAGCATCCGTTTCTATGGCAGCAATACGGTCAATTACCTCCAATCCGTCGATAACTTCACCAAATACAGTATAGGCATTGTCTAACGATGGATATCCCCCCAGAGTAGTATAGATTTCCCGTTGTTCGGCTGTAAAAGAGATTCTTTGTGGAGAGGATTCGAATGCAGCTTCGGTCAACTCGCGTAACTCAGCCACCCGAACATTAAACCCAGCCTCATCGTTATTCGCTCTGTACTGTTCAAGTTCAGCCTGTGCGCTTTCTGCCAGACTTCTGAAAATGGTTTGCATTAGCGCTGAATTTCGCTGCATCTCCATAGTATCGAGTTCTCCGGGCCGCCAAACCTTACCTTGCACTATATAGAACTGCGAACCGCTCGAATTGCGCTCAGGATTCATTTGGTCGCCTAAGCGAGCCGAAGCCAGAGCTCCCTTTTTATGAAATTTACCAGCGACAATTTCTGCAGGTACGGTGTATCCTGGTCCGCCACTCCCCACTCTTGACCCGGCAGCAGCGTCCCTTGATTCAGGGTCACCCCCTTGAATCATAAAATTTTTAATCACCCGGTGAAAAATCAGGCCATCGTAAAAACCTTCGGAGGCAAGCCGGACTATATTGTCGCGGTGGAGAGGTGTTTCATCGTACAACCTAACCTGGATATCTCCATGGTCGGTCGAAATCAGTAGAATGTTCCCCTCTCCCGGAGGCATTGACTGTCCGCATGAAACCATAGGAGCAACGAGCAAAATCGCCCAAAAAACTACAACTAATCGTAACATATACTTCAGTTTTTCAATAGATTATTTACCGTTCAAGAATATAAGTCAAGGTTTAAAAATCCTTATTCAACCATTTGATTGCTTTCCGGGAAATAAAAATTCCAGAGTTGGCAATTCCACTGCTACATTGTAGCTAAATACACCAACCTTTTGCAAACTAAAAAGTTTATGTGCAAAGTTAAAAAAGAATGAGCGACATAAGACCTCCGGGTTTTTGATGAAAAATCAGTCGCCTGATTTAAAGCTACCCAAAGTTCCGAACCATGACAGGCAAGCATGAGATAATATACTGAAAACGAGCTCCGTGTTGCTTATTTTTGTAAATTTGAATATATAATTCGTTTTTTCAACCATGTACCAGGAGGATTCTATACACGAGGTTCCGGAGCAGGAAAAACAGATAAGGCGTAATCTCTACAGGGCGTTGAGAAAGATGGGCGTTAGAAAGCCGCTTATTACCCTCGATGCTGACCTTGACCGCGATTTGCATTTCGATCCAACCGACAGAAAAATATTTACCATTTTTCTGGAACGTATCTTTAAGCTGAATTTAGATGAGAGCCAAATGAAAGACATCGAATCGGTGAAAGATACAATCCGTTTGCTATCGCATGAGATTTAAAACCACGCAGATTTTAGAAATGTAGTCAGGCAGAGATCGTAATACTTTTACCATCCACTTCAACAGTATCGCCAAGCCGTATTTTGGCGCGCTTGCGATGCTCAATCTGACCATTCACTTTCACTTCGCCATTCTCAACCATAATTTTGGCATGCCCGCCAGTTTCGCTCCATCGCAAATATTTCAGCAATCTGATCAATTCGATGTACTCTTCCTTCAGTGTGAAATTTGTCATTGGCTATCCATTTTGTTAAGTTCTTCACGATGCGCAGCTGTTAATCCAGCCACCACCAAATCGTATGATTCTGTAATCCATTGCTTCAGAAAAAGTTCAGGGGAAAGCATAATATCTGCCTGAATCCAGTGTTTCTTGTTCATATGGTAAGCCGGAGCCACAAAGGTATAGTCTGATAGAAATTGGGCAACTTTTTCTGGTTGATTTTTAAGAGCAATGACTCCATTATCGAGCCCCATTAAACAGAACATTTTGCCCATAACCTTAAATACCAAAGTCTCCGAATCGAAAGGGAACCCTTCTGATACTCCTTTGAAAGACAAACAGAACCAACGCACTTCCTCTATATGCATCCTCCAACTTTTAAAATTTTAGACCCACGGTGAACTTTAGGTTTCAGCAGGCGACATTTTCAGGCTTCGGGGTTAAACGCATCCTGAAAATGTTCCAATTTGTAACGGCGGGCACTGAAATCATCAAAAACTATGGTAATCAGGTCGAATCGGGTATCACCGGTCCACCCTGAACTGACAATCCAGGCTTCGGCCGCCTCGATTACCATCTTTATTTTTCGGTTCGAAATGGCATCAGTGGGGTGTTCAAATTCAACTCCAACGCGTGATTTAACTTCAACGACCACCAAATTATTCTGGTCTAGAGCAACAATATCGATTTCAAGATGTCCAAAATGCCAATTGGTGGTTAGAATCCTGTATCCCTTGGTCATCAGAAAAGCAACAGCCAACTCTTCGGCCGCGCGACCAATTGCACGTGTGTTGGGTTTATCTGGTTTCATCTTTTCAGAATTCTATAGCTTTGCAAGTTGGGTTTGCTGACTTCCTACCTCAAGTCTCCAGGGGTGACCAAACACGAGCGGCATATTCGGATAGTCGTGTCCTGCAGGAATACCAAAACTTACCGGAAAATTTGTACCCGAAACAGCATTTCGGATGATGGTGGAATAATCCATTCCAAACGGATCGTCATTGTCTTTCAATGCGCTGAACTGACCAACAACCAGCCCTTTTAAATCAGTCAGTTTTCCAGCCATTCTAAGACTGTGCATCATTCGGTCGATATTGTATAGATATTCACCGACATCCTCGATAAACAGAATTTTTCCCCGAGTGTCGAGATCATTGGGCGTGCCCAGCATGCTGTAAATGAGCGCCAGATTTCCACCTACCAGAACTCCTTCAGCAACTCCAGGGCGGTTCAACTGCTGTGGCTCAATCGTATACTTTAGTTGTTTCCCATTCCACAGGTCAACCAAAGCCGATAATCCGGCAGAGGGTTCCGAGGTTGTTTGCATTGCTCCCCGCAACATAACCGAATGAATAGATGGCACTCCCATGGTATTGCACAGGTTATGCAGCAGGGTTATATCGCTGAAGCCCATCAGCCATTTTGGGGAGGACAAAAATGCTTCCCACTGAAGCGATTCAAGCAGGCGCACTGTGCCATAACCTCCTCTGGTGAAAAAAATGGCAGAAATATCCCTGTTGTCGAGTGCTGCCTGCAGATCGGCAGCTCTATCGGCATCGGTGCCCCCAAACTGATGCCAGCGGTCGTAAAGATTTCTCCCGGGTAAAATTTTGTAGCCCAAATCTTCGAGCCAATTTATTGCCGGCAATACCTCTTCTTTACGCACATTGCCTGCAGGAGTTACTACTGCAATGGTATCGCCTTTTTGAGGGTATGGGAGCTGGTGCATGCTTTTTGTGGTGAAATTAATAAATCGGTTGCGAAATTATTGTTACTGATGCTAAATTAGATGCAATTTTAGGCCTTTGGCAACAAGAAAGAGCTGTCGATACCTTATCTTTGCAGGCCTGATAAAATTTCTGCCAATCCAAAAATTTCAGCATGGACCCATTCAAGAGAACCCTAATTACTTCCGCGCTGCCCTATGCAAACGGACCGGTACACATCGGACATCTGGCCGGAGTCTATGTACCGGCCGACATCTATGCACGATATCTCCGCTTACAGGGGAAAGAGGTGCTTTTTGTAGGAGGATCGGACGAACATGGGGTTCCCATTACATTGAAAGCCAAAAAGGAGGGTATATCCCCTCAGGATGTGGTGGATAAATACCATGCCATTATTAAAGACTCCTTCGAGCGGTTTGGAATTTCTTTCGACATATATTCCCGCACCAGTTCGAAGCTACATTACGAAACCGCTTCAGGATTTTTCAGGAAACTATACGACGATGGCAAATTTGTTGAACAAGCCTCAGCACAATATTTCGACGAGGCAAATCAGCAGTTTTTGGCCGACCGATACATTGTAGGAACTTGTCCGAAATGTAGTTTCGACAATGCCTACGGTGATCAGTGCGAGCGATGCGGCACATCACTAAGTCCCACTGAACTCATCAATCCCCGCTCAATGCTCAGCGGCAATGTGCCGGTCTTAAAGGAAACCCTCCACTGGTATTTGCCCCTCAACCAATATGAATCGTGGCTGAGGGAATGGATCCTTGAAGGTCATCAGGAGTGGAAATCAAATGTATACGGACAATGTAAATCATGGATTGACAGTGGCCTTTTGCCACGTGCTGTAACCCGTGATTTAGACTGGGGTGTTCCGGTACCGCTCGACAATGCAACCGGCAAGGTATTGTATGTATGGTTTGATGCTCCCATAGGCTACATTTCTGCAACCCGCGAGCACACCCCGGATTGGGAGAAATACTGGAAAGATCCTGAAACAAGATTGCTTCACTTCATTGGGAAAGACAACATTGTATTTCATTGTATCATCTTCCCTGCCATGCTTAAGGCAGAGGGCAGCTATATTCTGCCCGAGAATGTGCCGGCCAACGAATTTCTTAATCTCGAGGGCGACAAAATTTCTACCTCACGTAACTGGGCCGTCTGGCTGCATGAATACCTCGATGAATTCCCCGGAAAAGAGGATGTATTGAAATATGTACTTACCGCTAATGCCCCTGAAACCAAAGACAACGATTTTACGTGGAAAGACTTTCAGGCCAGAAACAATAATGAGCTGGTAGCTATTCTGGGAAATTTCATCAACAGGGCATTGGTCCTCACCGGAAAATACTTTAAGGGTGTAGTGCCCGCAAAACAGCACCTTACAGCAGGTGACCAGGAGACCCTCAATAGCATCTCCAGAATTAAGAGCGAAATTGAAAAGAGCCTCGATAGTTTCAGATTCCGTGAAGCTCAAAAGAATGCCATGGACCTGGCACGGCTTGGCAATAAGTATCTGGCAGACGAAGAACCCTGGCAGGTTATCAAAACCGATCAGGAGCGCGTTAAAACCATACTCAACATTTGCCTTCAGATCTCTGCCAACCTTACCATTGCGCTGCAACCTTTTCTGCCCAAAAGCATGGATAAATTGCGGCAATTCCTTAATCTGGAGAAACTAAACTGGCTGGAGTTAGGAAACACAGAGCTCATGGCAGAAGGGCATTTGCTCAATCCATCGCATCTCCTGTTCGAAAAAATTGAAGATTCGACCATCCAGTTTCAGGTAGACAAGCTCCTCAATACCCGCAAGGAAAACGAACAATCAGCCAAGCCGGCAGTGACCCAAAAACCCAATATAGTTTTCGACCAGTTTGCTGCCATGGATATTCGTACTGGAACCGTACTGGAAGCTGAGCGGGTACCAAAAACCAATAAACTGCTCAAATTGAAAATAGATACAGGTATTGACCAGCGTACAGTGGTATCGGGAATAGCTGAATATTACACACCGGAAGAGATGGTTGGAAAACAGATATCGATATTGGTCAATCTCGAACCTAAACCTCTAAAGGGTATTGAGTCGCAGGGAATGATTTTGTGCGCCCAGGATCAAAACGGCAAGCTGGTATTGGTCTCACCGGAGGCCAGAGTGGAAAATGGATCGGAGGTAAAATAGATGATCTTTGTAACTGGTGCTACGGGCCTTGTAGGCAGTCATTTGCTGCTCGACTTGCTGCAGCAGGGCGAGCAGGTGCGTGCACTCAAGCGTCCCCTCTCCAATATACAACAGGTTCTGAAAACCTTCAGATGGTATACTCCGGATGCAGAGGTTTTGTTTAACCAGATAGAATGGGTCGATGGAGACCTCCTCGACATATACGGCCTTGAAGAGCTGCTTACGGGGGTTGATACCATATACCATTCGGCCGCTATGGTATCCTTCAGGACTGCCGACCGCGCAGCAATGCTCACCAACAATGTCGAAGGCACCTCTAATCTGGTGAATGCGGCCCTCATCAAGGGTGTGCGCAAAATGTGCCATGTTAGTTCGGTCGCAGCTTTGGGTAAGACCAAAAACGGTGAACAGGTCACCGAAGAAACCAATTGGATTCCAGGCAGGCAGATATCGAGCTACTCCGAAAGTAAATTCTTCTCCGAGATGGAGATTTGGAGGGGTGTTGAGGAGGGAATTGAATCCGTTGTAGTAAATCCCTCCATCATTATCGGACCTGGCAACTGGCAAACCGGAAGTACCGCTTTTTTTGGTGTAGTGAACCGGGGCCTTAATTTTTATACCGGAGGCACAACCGGGTACGTCAGTGTTCGTGATTTAACAAGGGCCATGTTAATGCTCATGTCGCCAACATATTTCGAAACCACAAAAAATCAACGCTTCATCTTGAGTGCCGAAAATATCAGCTATCGTGAGTTTTTCAGAAAGGTAGCTTCTGCGCTCAACAGGCCTGAACCCAAAATATATGCATCCCCCCTTATGCTTTCGCTGGCTTGGCGCACTGCCGGTGCTATAGCCTTGCTTACCGGAAAAGCACCCATAGTTACCCGCGAAACAGCCCAAAGTGCCCATACAATCACAGAATTTGACGGCAGTAAAATCAGCAGACTTACCAGTTTTGAATACAGTGATTTAAGTGATGTCATTGAAGCAACAGCACAGCGATTTTTGGAAGATCACCCCTAATCTTCTATCCATAAAGCAAAAAATGGAATCTTAGCCGCAATAGCCAATTCCTGATTGGAAGTTGAAATGTAGCAATTCACAGATATCACATCTTAAACAAGCACGCAGCGAACCAGCACTTGTGGAGCAGTTTAACTTTCCGGCAGTTGGGTGCTTCAGGCATGAAAAACAAGCAGCGGCACATTGGTATGAAAGGCCATCCGACGGGCGATGCTTGGATTAAAAATTCTTGAAAACATACTGCGTTTGTGCGTGGTGAGTGCAAGAACATCAATCTGGTTAGCAGCAATGTATTTTTCAAGTTCCGCCAGAATATCATCACCATTAATCAACTGACAATCAAAGCCATGGCTTTTGTATTTGTTTTTTAGAATATCTTTCATCCCCTCCAGTCGCGCAATATCCCAAACTGGCTCCTCATGCTTACTTACATGCAGGCACGAGATCGACACACTGTATGGAGCAACAATGCGCATCAATTTATCGATGGCAGCAAAATCTTTTTCATCGAAATTGGTAGCGTACAAAATCTTTTTGAAATTTTTGGCGATGTCGGCAGGGGTACCGGGAGGAATGGCCAGAACCGGCAAACGAGCAGATGAAATAATCTCTGCGGTAACACTTCCAATAATGTCAAACTCACTGCCGGCCTTACCCTGTGTACCCATAACAATGAGCATTACCCTGTTTTTATGGGCATACGAAAGTATATCGTCGCGGGCATCACCGGCCTTTATAATGTATTCTGTTTCGAGTTTATTCCACACATCACGACCAAAATGTTGAATCAGCTTTTTGAGAAACTGCTCCATATTCGCCTGTGCATTCTTTTCTGCAGTTTCGAGATGCAGAGTGAGTCCGGAGTCGAATGCATACACATCGCTGAAAGGAACTGAGTAGACTATTGGGTTGGGGTATACGTGGAATAGCACAACTTTTGCCTCCAGCTTAGCAGCAATGTCAAATGCAATCTTGGCAGCCTGAAGTGAATAGTCGGAAAAATCGACCGGAATCAAGACCTGCTTCTCGCTTAAGGGTTCCTGGCTCAGCTTCTCTCCCGGTCTGCCCAGATAATCCTCCAACACAGGAAAAGCCTTCTCTAGATCCTCTTCCATTATTTGAACCCGAACTGCAAGGGAAGAAGTTCCTTCAAGCAAATTTATATCTTCGAGGATACATTCAATACCTTCCTTTTCGAAAAGGCCCTTCAGTATTTGCCCCTTTACAAAGGGCAGAACAGCGATGGTTAACAGTCTCTCTTGCATGGCGTCTGATTTTTGAGGTGAGGATTTGCTTAAATATTCGAAAAAGTGGCCTTTGGGGTTACGAAATGACATCTGTTATTTAACACCCCGGCAAACATTTGTAATAGCGGGATGGCTGCAAAATCTTTTTGCCGACTTATCTGTTTAAATAGGTAGAAAAACTTTTAAATATGGAATTAAAGAATTTTACCTATCTGTTGCTGATGGTTGGAACGGTTTTGGTGCCACTTTTGCTAAGTTTTGAGAATGAGGTTAGGTATGCATCGCGCTGGAAATACCTGTTTCCGGCGATAGCTGCCACCGGGCTATTTTTCATTGTCTGGGATGTTTGGTTTACAAGCATCGGGATTTGGAGCTTTAATCCCGACTATCTTATAGGAGTGAATATCGTTAACCTGCCACTCGAAGAGTGGCTCTTCTTTATTGCAGTGCCTTTCAGTTGTGTTTTCATTTATGATGTAATAAAAGTTAAACTCGCCAAATTCAACCAAAGCAAAATATTCATCTATTTTACCTACCTGATGATTCTGGTTTCTGGTTTGCTTTTTGCACTTCATACCAACAAACTATACACATCCATCAACTTTCTGTTGCTTTTCATCTTCCTAGTTGCAACCCATTTGATAGGGTGGTTCCAAAAATTCTATACCCACTTTTACCTTGCCTGGCTGATTGGGTTAATTCCATTTGTTGCAGTAAACGGCATTCTTACCGGTCTGCCGGTGGTTGAGTACAACTCCCTGCACAACATGGGCATCAGACTTTATACAATACCGATAGAAGATTCGGGCTACTTTTTGTTGCTCTTTCTAATGGTGGTGAGCGGATATGAATATCTGACCGAAAAAAAATATTATTAACCGGCAAACGGCAAGACCGTATTTCTTCGTTATTTTGTGGCAAAAGCAAACTGAATGACCACTCTTTACAATCTGGCAATCGGTTTATACCATTTTACAGCCTGGTTAATTTCGCCATTCAATAAAAAGGCAAAGTCTTTTACAAGCGGCCGACGAGGATGGCAGAAGAAACTAACAGAGCAGATTGTTCCGGGGACCCGATACGTTTGGTTTCATTGTGCCTCTCTGGGCGAATTTGAGCAAGGAAGGCCTGTAATCGAGGAATTTATTGCGAAATATCCGAATCATAAGGTTGCAATTACATTTTATTCACCCTCGGGCTATGAGATTCGAAAAAACTATGCTCACGCATCGGTGGTGCTCTATTTGCCAGCCGATACAAAAAGAAATGCAAAACAGTTTTTAGATATCCTGAATCCTGAATTGGCCTTCTTTATCAAGTATGAATTTTGGCATCACTTTTTGTCGTCACTTAAACATCGGTCAATTCCTGCCTATTTAATTTCTGGAATTTTCAGACCAGAACAACCATTTTTTACCTCAAAACCCTGGGGCAGTTGGTTCAGATCAATGTTGTCGTGCTTTGACCACATTTTTGTTCAGGACAGTATCTCAGCAACTCTGCTTAATTCGGCAGGATTCGAAGATGTAACCATTGCAGGAGATACCCGCTTCGACCGGGTAGCTGCTGTTGCCGAAAGTTCAAAACCCATCGAAGTTGTTAATAAATTTGCAGGCCAACAAAAGATTCTGATTGCAGGCAGTACCTGGAAAGAAGACGAGGAGCTGATTACAGAGTATATTCTTGGTCATGCCAAAGAAAAATGGATTATTGCTCCCCACGAGGTAGACAAGGCACATGTTGAAAGGTTGCAGCATATGTTAAAAAACAGAGCCATCACCCTCTCGGCTGCTGAAAAGGACGATCCTTCAGACTATCAGGTATTAATTATTGACTCCATTGGGAAGCTTTCGGCGTTATACCGCTATGGTCGGATTGCATACATCGGTGGAGGCTTTGGGGCGGGCATCCACAATATTCTTGAAGCAGCTGCCTATGGGATGCCAATACTTTTCGGCACCAATTACGGAAAATTCCGCGAAGCTAAAGATTTGATTAAACAGGGAGCAGCCTTCTCTGTTGCCAACGCCTACGATCTTAATCAAACCCTCAGCCACCTGCTGAATCAACCAACGGAAATTGATAGTCTCAGCCGAATCGCTCAAGATTATGTTACAGAAAACAGGGGAGCTACTCAAAAGATTCTTTCTCAAATCATCGTACAATAAATCCATTTTTTCGAATTTTCTGTTTGATAAAATGTGGAAAAAATACCTGAGATTATCGGCTAACAAGTTGGCAGTTCGGTTTTTTTGTTGTACGGTAACTTTCCCGTTTTTGTAAACATTTCGCTCATTAAAAATTGTCATAGTTCTGTTTTTCAATCTATTAACATTTTACAGTTGATAACTTTGCTGAGATAAGTTTAAAAAAGTATGCCGAAATTGTGCAGACTGACCTATCTTGCATACGTAAATTTACATACCTAACAGTCCAAAACTTTTTGGAATAAACTGTATCGTAATAAGGATATTAACATCTTTAATCACACACACAAAACAGGAATTGGAATGACAACGAAAGTAGTATCAATTGATGCTCCGGCAGTTTTAAAGACATATACGCAGGAGGAGGCCGTACAAGCATCGCTGAAGTATTTTAAGGGCGATGATCTGGCCGCCCGTGTATGGGTAAATAAATATGCGCTAAAGGACTCCTTTGGCAATATTTTCGAGCTCACGCCAGACGACATGCATCGGAGGCTGGCCAAAGAGATTGCCCGTATTGAGTCAAAATACCCCAACCCTCTTTCAGAAGAGGAGATTTTTCAGACGCTTCGGGATTTCAGGTATATTGTTCCACAGGGAGGTCCCATGACCGGCATAGGCAACAACTACCAGATTGCCTCGCTGTCAAACTGCTTTGTAGTTGGCAACGATGGTAACGCCGACTCATACGGTGGCATAATGAAGATTGATCAGGAACAGGTTCAGCTGATGAAACGCCGCGGAGGCGTTGGGCACGATCTTTCCCATATTCGCCCAAAAGGTTCGCAGGTGCTCAATTCGGCACTTACCTCCACAGGGATTGTGCCATTTATGGAGCGCTACTCCAATTCCACCCGCGAAGTGGCTCAAGACGGCCGAAGAGGAGCACTTATGCTCTCGGTATCTATAAAACATCCAGATGCTGAAAAATTCATCGATGCCAAACTTGAGCAAGGAAAGGTTACCGGCGCAAATGTTTCGGTTAAAATTCACGATGACTTCATGCAGTCGATTGAAAAACAGGTCCCCTATACTCAGCAATATCCTGTCGACGCCAAAACTCCATCTTATCAGAAAGACATCGATGCCTCTCAGCTTTGGAGTAAAATAGTCCACAATGCCTGGAAATCGGCTGAGCCTGGAATCCTTTTCTGGGATACCATTCTGAGGGAGTCGATTCCCGACTGCTATGCCGACCTGGGATATCGCACCGTATCTACTAACCCGTGTGGCGAAATTCCTCTTTGCCCATACGACAGCTGCCGGTTGCTCGCGTTAAATCTCTACTCATACGTCGACAATCCATTTTCGGCTAAACCGCACTTCAACTTCGAACTCTTCAAAAAACATGTTCATGTTGCTCAGCGGATTATGGATAGTATCATAGATCTTGAACTGGAAAAGATTGATGCCATAATCGAAAAAATAGACAAGGATCCCGAAGCCGAAGAGATAAAAATGGTAGAGAAAAATCTCTGGCAAAACATTCGTAAAAAGGCTCAGGAGGGACGAAGAACAGGTATTGGTATTACTGCCGAGGGCGACATGCTGGCAGCCCTGGGACTCAGATATGGCAGCGACGAGGCAACCGACTTTTCTGTTGAGATACACAAAACCGTAGCACTCGAAGCCTATCGCTCGTCGGTAAACCTTGCAAAAGAAAGGGGCGCCTTCGCAATTTACGACACCGCCAGAGAAAAAAACAATCCGCTCATCAATAGAATTAAGGAAGCCGATCCTGAATTATACGCCGAAATGGCTCAACACGGCAGACGCAACATAGCCCTGCTTACCATTGCACCAACCGGCACTACCAGTCTGATGACCCAGACCACCTCTGGAATTGAACCCGTGTTCATGCCTGTATACCGTCGCCGACGCAAGGTCAATCCCAATGATAAGGACGTACGTATAGATTTTACCGACGAGGTTGGGGATTCTTGGGAAGAATACGCCGTTTTCCATCACAAGTTTAAAACATGGATGGAGGTAAATGGCATCGATAGCAGTAAAAACTTTACCGAAGAAGAGGTTGAAGACCTTGTGAGGCGATCGCCCTATTATATGGCAACTTCGAACGATGTCGATTGGGTAGCCAAGGTACACATGCAGGGCAGAATTCAGAAATGGGTCGACCACTCCATCAGTGTAACCATAAATCTGCCTTCCACTGCAACCGAAGAACTGGTTGACAAACTGTACTTCGAGGCCTGGAAGAGTGGCTGCAAAGGAGTTACCGTATATCGCGACGGATCAAGATCAGGTGTTTTGATTTCAGATAAAAAAGAGGACAAAAAGAAAAATACTTTCTTCCCTTCAAAACGCCCCGAAATACTTGAGGCCGATGTGGTTCGATTCCAAAACAACCGCGACAAATGGGTCGCTTTCATTGGTTTGATCGACGGTTTACCCTACGAGATTTTTACCGGTCTAAGCGACGATGAAGACGGAATCCTGCTTCCACGTTCGGTTACAAAGGGTTACATTATTAAGAACTACGAAGACGAAGAAAATTCAAGGTACGATTTTCAATATACCAACAAGAGAGGGTACAAAACCACCATAGAAGGCCTATCCTACAAATTTAATCCGGTATATTGGAATTATGCCAAACTCATTTCGGGTACGCTCAGACACGGAATGCCCATACAAAAAGTAGTTGAATTGGTAACCAGCCTTCAGCTCGACAACGAAACCATCAACTCGTGGAAGGCCGGAGTTGCCAGGGCACTTAAAAAATATGTACCAAACGGCACCATCGCCGACGATGCCAAGTGCGGTGATTGTGGCTCCAACGAAGTTGTTTATCAGGAAGGTTGTCTTACTTGCGTTTCCTGCGGATCTTCTAAATGCGGATAAACAAATATCTTTTCTCCCTTGATTTAAAAAACCGTGGCAGCAAATGTTACGGTTTTTTTTCGCCCACCGACAGAAAGACACATCGGCGAACGATGTGAAGGAATAAAATCTTAAAACAAAGCACCAACAATAGATCTTTGGAATCTTTACAGCACAGGATAACACCAAAAAGTGAGGGCGACAACTTACAGTTGCCGCCCTCCGCGTAAAAAGTTCGAAGGCAATGCTATGCCTCAATAAGTTTTTTGTATTCCGCAGCCGAAAGCAAATTAGATATCTCAGCTTCGTCGGCAATCTTAATTTTTATCATCCAGCCTTTGCCATAGGGATCCTTGTTGATTAATTCCGGTGCATCGCCAAGCAACTCGTTGACTTCGGTAACTTCACCGGCTACTGGCATGAAAAGGTCAGAAACTGTTTTAACAGCCTCAACTGTGCCAAAAATCTCACCCTTGTCAAGGGTTTCGCCTTCAGTTTCAATCTCCACAAAAACGATGTCGCCTAACTCACCCTGAGCAAAGTCGGTAATACCTATTGTGGCCGTGTCGCCTTCTACCAATACCCATTCATGATCCTGGGTAAATTTTAAGTTTTCGGGTAAATTCATCTCTATTAAGTTTTGTTTTTAAGGTTTTGTCAATAACTGCCGGCAGAAAAACTTTATCTCTTTAAGAGACTCCTAAAGAAATCCCATTAAATCATACAAGACGCATACTATAAATAAAACACCTTGCAGAAAAATTTGGAAAGGCACGCACTCCAGTTTACGCAAGACTCCAGCAACCAAATAATTGTTCTACAAAATTAAACATATTTTGCAGAATATGCCCGACAAACCTCAAAATCAGAAGTGGCAAAATGAGCCGTTTGGGTCATACATCAACCCTGGAATTTACCCGGGATTTGTTTTTTAACCACAGAGTTGTATAATTGCAAAAAAAAGAGTCAATGTTCGAAAAAAACAACATCCGGTTAGCAGAGCTTCCAGGGGTTGCCAAGGCATTAATTGAAATGTTTGGGCAACAGCGCATTTTTTGTTTCTATGGGAAAATGGGGGCCGGTAAAACCACGCTTATTCAATCGATTTGCGCAGCACTAAAATCGTCGGATATTGTTACCAGTCCAACGTTCTCGATAGTTAACGAATACGAAACGTCGGGCAATGGCACCATTTATCACTTCGATTTTTACCGCATTAAGAATTCAGATGAAGCACTCGATATGGGCTATGAGGACTATTTCTTTAGCGGAAACTACTGTATGGTGGAGTGGCCCGAACGAATCGACAATTTGTTGCCCGATCAATTGGTGGAGGTAATTATGTCTGTTGAAGATGATGAAACCCGCTCCATTACTGCCAGGCTGACCAAAAACGAATTTTGAAAAGTCGGAAATAGGGTGTAACTTTCACCGTACCAAACAACAACCGATGATCGGTAACGATAAAACAAGGTCGGGTCTCCCCGTAACAAAGAGTATGCTACTTCCCAAAGAGGAGATGCTTGAAATTCAGCGAAAACACAAACGTATAACCATAGGTATTCCCTCCGATCTCGATAAAATCGAATACCGGGTGCCCCTTACACCACAGGCGGTTGACCTGCTTGTTTCTTATGGCCATCAGATTACTCTTGAGAAGGGTGCCGGACTGCGCGCCAACTACTCTGATTCGGAATATGCCGATGCCGGGGCATTGATTGCTCAAACACGTGAAGAGGTATTTCAAAATGACATCATCCTGCGCATGGCTCCCTTCGACGAGCATGAGATTGAGGCATTGCCCGGAAAGCAAACCATTCTCTCCCTGATGCAGATTGAATCGCATTGTGCCGAATCGATTGACCGGTTGTTGAACAAGAAAGTCACAACCATTGGTTATGAATACCTCGAACAAGACAATGGCTACATGCCATTCGTACATCAGATGAGTCAGGTTTCAGGAATGGCAGCCATAACCATAGCCAGCGAATACCTTAGCAGCGCTCACGGAGGAAAAGGGGTACTGTTTGGAGATGTTACCGGCATTACACCTGCAGAGTTGGTTATTCTGGGTTCAGGAACAGCTGCGGAATATGCTGCCAGATCGGCACTCGCTCTGGGCGTGGTGGTTAAAATCTTTGATGTTTCTCTTGAAAATCTGAGCAAACTGGAGGAAAAGATCGGACAACGCATCTTTACCTCTGTGCTCTATCCCAAAGTGCTCAGGAAAGCTCTGGTTTCGGCCGATGTAGTCATCGGAGCCATGCCCTTTAATGCCCCGTTGCAATTCCGGGTAGCAGAAGAACTCATACAGGAGATGAAAGAAGGAGCTGTTATCATTGATATGAATGTTGCACAGGGGGGAGGATTTGAGACTTCACGACTCACTGACCTGAACAATCCGGTTTTTAAGAAGCATGGGATTGTGCATTATTGTGTTCCCAATATTCCTTCGTTGGTTGCTCGCACAGCATCCATTTCGGTAAGCAATATACTCATACCCCTCTTGCTGGCTATTGGCGAAAACGGAGGTGTTGACAATTACATCAAACTTTCAAAAGGATTCAGAAAGGGAGTCTACATCTATCACGGAATCCTCACCAACCGCGACCTTGGCATACGGTTTAACCGGCCATCGAAGGAGATTGAATTGCTTCTTGCTGCTTTCTGATTAATCTGTCTGCCGCGGCTGCGCCAGCATTAGCATCGAAACAGATGCCACTTCAGCATATTCTTTTTCCAATTCCCGGATACCTGTTTCATCTATGGTATCACCTTCTGCAATCACCAGAAATTGGCCTTCAGGCAACGGAACATTTACTGAATGATTGTTTCCGTTGAAAACAACAATTACCCGCTGCCAGCAATCATCATTTTGCAGATTGTTGATGCAATAGGATACTACCCCTACCTGATATTGAATGCAAAAATTGAGTTGTTCTCTTACCTGGTCAGCCGTGAAGCGTCGAAACAAGGGGTGGTTTCTTCTGATGGCAATTAGCTTGCGATAGTAGTCAAAAACATCCCGATAAACCGATTTTCCAATCCAATCGATTCGGTTGATCGCATCAGAGGCATTGTAGGAATTACCATGACCATTTTTGGTTCTGCAAAATTCATCGCCGGCATGCAAAAATGGTATTCCCTGGGAAGTCAGCACAATCGCACCTGCCAGCTTGACCATCATTCTTATGAGGCTTGAGTCAGCCCCATCCACACTCATTGTAAGCTTATCGAAGAGTGTATAGTTATCGTGACACGACACATAGTTTACACACTGAACCGGATGGTTGGCCCAGGGTTCATGAGAACTCTCCACATAACTGTATACAATCTGAGGGTGGTATATAGCACCAACGACTCCAAATTTGACCGCCTCCTCTCGCAGGGGGAGCTGACTAACAAATCCTCTCGAATTACGATGACTATGATCGCCCTTGAGTGCATCCCGCAGATCGTCGTTAAAAACGGCCATACCCTCCAGGTTCCGGATATTCTGCTTAACTGCCCTTTTGTTTTCAGGCATAGGGCTCCAGTCGGCCGCCCATCCCTCGCCGTAAAGCAAAATACCGGGATGCTCCTTTCGGGTTTCAGCAATAATTTCGCGGACAGTATCAAGGTCATATATGCCTAAAAGATCGAACCGAAAGCCATCAATATGGTATTCGCGAATCCAGTAGCGAAGCGAATCGAGAATAAATTTCCGCACCATACTGCGCTCGGTAGCCAGTTCATTTCCACATCCCGAGGCATTGGAGAATGAACCATCGGGATTTTGACGGTAGAAATAGCCCGGAACAGTCTGGTTAAAAACCGAGCCCTTGGTAAGCCCGGTATGGTTATACACTACATCGAGTACAACCCCGATACCACGCTGATGAAGCCGCTGTACCAACTGTTTAAACTCCCTGATTCGCACCGCTCCGTCGTATGGGTCTGAGGCATAGGAGCCTTCGGGAACATTAAAGTTTTGCGGATCGTATCCCCAGTTATAACGGGCAAGAGGTTTTTCCTCATCGACCGATTGAAAGTCAGCTACCGGCAGCAAATGAACATGTGTAATCCCCAGTTCAGACAAATGATCGATGCCCGTTTTTTCGCCCAAAGGAGAAACCGTCCCCTCTTCGGTAAAGGCCAAATAAAGACCTTTGTTTTTCATTCCCGAATTCTCGGAGATAGAGAAATCCCGAATATGTACTTCGTAAATTATTGCATCGGTATATTCAACAAGCGATGGGCCCTTATCGTCCTTCCATCCTTCAGGATGAGTTGCCTCCAGATTCACAATCATGCCCCGCTGTCCGTTTACCCCAACAGCTTTAGCATAAGGATCCGGTACTTCCTGAAGCCATTCACCATCATTTACTCTAAAGGTATAAAACCAGTTGTGAAGATTTTCTTTAATCGTCAAACTCCATATCCCCTGCTTACCGGGATTCAACATCACGCTCCTTTCGGGCTTAGAGTTTTCTCCATTAAGATACAGACGAAGTTCAACCTTCACTGCGGTAGGTGCCCAAAGAGTAAACCGGGTTTCTGTTGGTGACCAGAACACCCCCTGATCGTCGCCATTGTAATGGGGATACGACGAAAAATCGATATGGTTAAAGTGCCATGAGCGCATATTACCTGAACAGCGTTTTACGCAACATTACACTTTTTGAACTTAATCGCCTGCCTCCAACTTCATAAATCTCTACCGAAACCTGTGGAAAGCGTTTTAATGCGCGGTCATGCTTATAAAAATGGTTCAGATCGATTTGAAGTGAATGTACCTTGCCTGGCTCTAATAACAGAGGATAAAAGGTATGTCGCATAGTGCCCTTAAGTCTGAATTTGCGTTTCATCCAGATGCTTCGGAATATCAGCATTGGCTGATCAAGATCAACGTCCACCCTACCACAATTGGTGATTTCGGCTTTAAGTATATCTGGATAATATTTTCGGTCTTTCCCCAAATCAAGGCCTATGCACTTCCTGCTGCCAAAAAAAAACGACTGTTTTCTTTTTCCGGTCGCTGGCTTAATACGGTTTATAATAAGATAAACCACAGCAAGGAGTATAACAACTCCGAAGGCCCAAAGTAGTATATAGCCATCTGATCCGCGAACAGTTACTGTAGAGTTTGATATAATGGGTATGGAAATGGCCATAATGAGACAGGTATTCTCTATTTAATTTCGGGTAAAATTAACCTTTTCAAACTGGCCCGGCAACCTATTGCAGAAGTAAAATCAGATATTTGAAAAATATGAAAAACAGAGGGTCCTTTCCTGTTAATTGCCACTGTATAAGCAAAGATCTACGTAAACGAAATGTTAAACTCCTGAAATTGATTGAATGATAATGCAGATTAGTTGCGATTAATATCTTCTTGTCTTATATTCGCCAAATTATTAATGCTTAGGTAATAACAGATGAACGTCAAACAACTCATATGTCCGGTTTCGACCGAGAAGGTTAATGAAAAGATTGTTCGAACCACCGCTTTTTTTGTAATTCTGTTGGTAGTTGTGGGAATTTTGCTTCCTTTTCCAGCGCTGCTGGTGCTTGTTGCAGCCGATTTTTTCATCAGAGCGTTCACCCGATCAAAGTTGTCGCCGCTAAGTTATGTAAGTAAGCAGATTGTTTCACTCATCAAACTTGAAGCAAAACCGATAGATAAAGCACCCAAAATTTTTGCAGCCAGAATGGGCTTTTTGATGAGTGCTGCGGTAGTTCTCCTCTATTTTGCCCAACTACCTACCGCTTCGGTGGTGGTGGCAGCCATTCTTACCTTTTTCGCTGCGCTGGAGCTGGTGGCAGGTTTTTGCATGGGATGTTTTATCTATACATTCGTGGTCAGGGCTTTCGAAAAATAGACCTGCCATTTTTTAATCCCGATTCCATTCCATCTCCCCTCCTGAATCTTCCTGGAGGAAAACCCTTCCATAACTGTCTCAGGGCTTTAAGCATCCATCATGGAATGTAATCTTTTACCATTATGGGAGCGCTGTATAATTATACCGTTTGGGCACACCGTGTTGTAAAACATTAAAATTAATTAGAAATTAATTCCGGAGAATCATCAGTAGTCTTTACCTTTGTTTCGTATTTATACGAAATGCTTATTTATGGTGGTGAAAGAAAAAGCCTACACCGAAACCCAGGAAAAAATTGCTGCTATCGGTAAAGCATTGTCAAACCCGGTGCGGGTATTCATCCTTGAACGATTGGCCAACAATCCCAACAGTTGTTGTTACAGCGGAGATATGGCCGAAGATTTGCCCATTGCCCGGTCCACACTTTCAGAGCATCTAAAAGAGCTGAAGAAAGCAGGACTCATTCAGGGAGAAATTAACCCCCCTTATATTAAATATTGTATTAACCGAGAAAACTGGGAGGCTGCAAAAACGTTGCTTTCCCAATTCTTTGTGCGCTAAAAAAATTTGAAAAATCATTTCGGTCTTATACGAAATATCTTAAATGAAACCTGTTATGGAAATTAAAATCTTAGGCACCGGATGCCCAAAGTGCAAAAAGTTGGAGCAACTTACCCGCGAGGTGGTTGCACAAAATGGTTTAACTGCAACCATTACCAAGGTCGAAGACATCATGGACATTTTGAAGTACAACATCCTGGCAACACCTGCCCTGGTAGTCAATGAGAAAGTTGAGATTAAGGGCAGGCTACCTACCGCAAGGGAGATACAGGAAATACTTTCGAAATATTCAACAATTTAAAAAATATAGGGTATGAAAAAACTGATTATCGCTCTTTTGTTGGCGTCAATGACTTGTGGAGTAATGCCGGCAATCGCACAAAACAAAGCATCAGCAAAGGTTGAGATAGGCTACTTCCATGCTGAAAGGCGGTGCATGACCTGCAATAATGTTGAGAAAGTTTCGAAGCAGGCAGTTGAAAAACTCTATCCTGAGCAGCATAAAAATGGGTTAATCAGCTATGTTGCTGTAAACCTCGACAAGCAGGAAAGCAAAGCTATAATGGAAAAATTCGGTGCTACCGGACAGGCACTGATTATCATCAGCGGAAATCAGCGGGTCGATCTAACCTCACAGGGATTCATGTATGCCAATACACAGCCCCGTCGTCTTGAGGATGCCATGAAAAAAGCGATTGACCCAATGCTGGCAGCGCAATAACAGCATAGATGGATTATTTAATCGGAATTATCGAAAACACGCAATATGGATTTGTAACGGCAGCTGTGCTGGGATTAATGACCGCGATCAGTCCTTGTCCGCTGGCGACAAACATATCAGCCATAGGTTTTATTAGTCGTGATCTCGACGACAAACGCAAGGTGTTTCTAAAAGGGCTGATCTACACGCTGGGGCGCGCCATCAGCTATACTGGTTTGGCAGTCATAATTTACCTTGGTGCCAGTCAGATGAACATTTCACTGGCTTTTCAGGGTTGGGCAGAAAAAATTCTGGGACCGGTTATGGTGATTATTGGACTATTTATGCTTGGTGTTATCCGGATTCCTTTTCCTTTTTTAGAGGGAATTGGTCAACGAATGGGCGACAAAGGCAGAGGGAGTTACTGGGGCACTCTGGGATTAGGTATGGTCTTCGCACTCGCATTTTGCCCATACAGTGCCGTACTCTATTTTGCCATGCTGCTTCCGCTGTCGGTTGCCAGTGTTGGGGGATTGTACCTTCCTGTTGTTTTCGCAATAGCCACCGGATTACCGGTTATACTTTTTGCATGGCTGTTGGCCTACACCATAGGCAACGTTGCCAAACTGTACAATGCTATTAAAAGTTTCGAAATCTGGTTTAGGCGGCTGGTTGCCTTGCTGTTCATTGCCATTGGCATTTATTTTATTGCAATTCTTCTGATTTGAAACAAACGGCCCGGCTAAAGATTTTATAGTTCAACAAATTATTAAGAGTAGTTTATGGAAAGCAAACGGGAATTGACCATCCTATTGGGGATGTCGGTTGTATTTATTGCCCTGTTTTATATGCCGTTGGAGAGCGCAGTATTTCAAACCTCGCTTCAGGCAACCCTCGATCTTACAAGATGGTATGCCAGAGAGCATGTAATACTTTGCCTGCTCCCAGCGTTTCTAATTGCAGGAGTAATATCCGTTTTTGTAAGTCAGGCTTCAGTAATCAAATATTTTGGCGCCAAAGCAAAAAAGTGGGTAGCCTATTCCGTGGCATCCATTTCAGGTACCATACTGGCTGTATGCTCATGCACCATTCTACCGCTCTTTTCAAGCATCCACAAACGTGGCGCAGGATTAGGTCCAGCCGTAGCATTTCTCTATTCCGGCCCGGCCATCAATATTTTGGCCATTGTATTAACTGCAAGGATACTAGGTATTGAGATGGGCATTGCCCGCTTTATTGGTGCGGTGGTATTTAGCGTGGTAATTGGTTTAACAATGTCACTGATATACAGAAAAGAGGAAAAAGCGAAACGCGAAGAACAGTTAAATTTTCCCGACGTACCCGAAACAAGACCAATCTGGCAAACTTCGGTTCACTTTTTCAGTCTGGTTCTGATATTGGTTTTTGCCAATTGGGGAGCACCCGGGGCAGACGACACCAATAGCTTATGGTACCATTTATGGGTTAACAAATGGCAAATTACCGGGATATTTGGTCTTGTACTGGTCTATTCCATGATCTACATTCTGAAGCTGAAGCCATGGCTGGTGCTTTTAGGCACCTTTTCAACGGTGGCAAGTGCTTTTATATTTGCCAACCCGTTAATCACAATGGTTGTTGGCATTGGCGTAGTTAGTTCCATTGCCCTGTCCGACCGGTCGGAAGAAAGCGAAAACCGAGAGTGGATTCTGGCCAGCTGGGGTTTTACAAAACAAATAGTGCCGCTTTTGGCCATAGGAGTCGTAATAGCAGGATTTCTGCTGGGCTCAACACACGACGATGTTTCTATCCCCGGAATTATCCCCAATCACTGGATTGCATGGCTGGTAGGAGGCAATTCGCTTGCTGCCAATTTCTTTGCATCGATAATCGGGGCTTTCATGTACTTTGCAACACTCACCGAAGTTCCCATCTTACAAGGGCTGCTTGCATCGGGAATGGGAAAAGGTCCGGCACTTGCTCTGCTGCTGGCAGGCCCCTCATTGTCGCTACCCAACATGCTGGTTATACGAGGAGTTATGGGAAATGAGAAAACCTTGGTTTACATTTCGATAGTTGTGGTACTCTCAACGATAGCAGGCTTAATCTTTGGATATTTGTGATAGCTCTCCCCGGCAATAATAGCTCTGCCCAAGATTAGATGTCCCGCATTTCCGGGCATTCACAATCAGATACCCGGATAGCCAACGGTTTGTGCAAGTATTATGTGCTGGTTAGGCCGCAGTTTGAGATGCTCCTTCATCTTTTCTTTATCGATTTGGCCCCTTACAATTGTAGCCAAACCCTCAGATGCACAATAGAGGTATACATTTTGAGAAATATAACCCACATCGGTGGCCGAATAGAAACGTCGGACCGTCTCATCGGCATTGGTCATGCGGTCGAAATCTGCCACAAATATTAATTGAACAGGTGCGTTCTGCGCAAACTCCTGTACAGCAGATGCTGCACGAAAATCCTCACTGCCTAACTTCGTCATCGAATGATCGGTGGGATGATATACATACCAGCCATCGGCCATAACCACATAGATATCAAATTCGTTCCAGGTGCGGGCAGACGGAACAGTACGATAACCATCGGGGCGGTTAACCCCATAGGCAGCCCACAGCATATCGGAGAGTTGCTGTTGAGTTAAGGATTTACTATCAAATAAACGCTGCGACTGGCGCTTTGAAAGCGCTTCCATCAGCGGCATTCCTCCGGTGGTATTGGCCGGTGGTAAAAGAATTTTTTCGGGAACCTGAGCCGGAAGGGATAGATAGCTGCTGCAAATCAAAAACGCCAAAAGTATAATTGCATTTCTCATGGTGGTGAATTTTAGGTGAATAACGTGAAGCCGACAATCAGACAAGAATCTTAAATGTACGCAATAACACCCACACATACAAGCAAATATGCTGCAGAATAGCGATTAAAAAAGAGTTGTCCAAGACAAATTAGAGGTAAAAACCTCAATTTTTTTGACATTTCCATACTTCAATTTCGTATGTTTGCGTCATACGTTTATGGTGCATTATTATCCATAGACATATTTGCTTCATTGTTAATTTTACAGGCTGTTAAAGCTATCCAAATTTTTTAGGTGTATGAATAAGTCAGACTCATTCGAAATGTCCCTGCAGGAATTGGCAAAATTTGCCAAGGTAATTTCTCACCCAGCCCGACTGGCCATACTTAAACATCTTGCTGAAGCCAAATCCTGCATTTCGGGTGACATTTCGGATCAGCTGCCGCTAAGCCGGACTACAGTTTCGCAACACCTGAAGGAGTTGAAGCAAATGGGACTAATTCATGGCGAAATTGAAGGTCTTACGGTATGCTACTGTTTGTGCCAGACCGAAATGAAGAAATACCTGGACCTTTTTGAGGCCTTTTTTACCCAAATCCAACAGGCTGAAGTATTCTGCGATCATAAAACAAAACCAAATTAAAAATAAAATGAAAGTATTGATTTTGTGTACAGGCAATAGCTGTCGAAGTCAAATGGCCCATGGCTTTTTGCAATCATACGACGCATCGATTCAGGTAGCCTCAGCAGGAACCGAAGCTTCCGGCAGGCTCAACCAAAAAGCAGTGGCTGCAATGCAGGAAATTGGGATTGATATTAGCCACCACACCTCCGATTCGGTGACCCGCTACCTGGAGGATACATGGGACTTTGTTATTACAGTTTGTGGCGGGGCCAATGAATCCTGCCCAACGTTCACCGGCAAGGTCAAAAACAGACTGCATATAGGGTTCGACGATCCTTCTGACGCCGTAGGCACCGATGCGTTTGTATGGAGCGAATACCTTCGGGTAAGGGATGAGATCAAAGAGGCTTTTCATGCCTTCTATATCGAGCATATTCAACCTCAGTTATAGGCAAAGTCGGCTGAGGGTAAATACAATGCTGTATGCAGAAAATGAGCATTACTTCCCATCTAAACATACAACCAAATGTCAGAAAAGAAACAGATTGCATTTTTTGAAAAATACCTTACCCTTTGGGTTGTTCTCTGCATTGCTGTTGGTATTGCGCTGGGAAATCTCTTTGGCGACAGTGTTCAGATTTTAAGCCGTCTTGAATTTTATGGGGTCAACATACCTGTGGCGGTCCTTGTCTGGATGATGATCTATCCAATGATGTTACAGGTAGACTTTTCGAGTTTAAAGAACATCCGAAAGAGTCCTAAAGGAATAATTCTTACAGTGGTTATAAACTGGTTGATTAAACCCTTTACCATGGCATTCTTTGCCTGGATTTTTTTTGAGAAGCTATATGGTGCGTTTATTGAACCGGAACTCGCAGGCGAATATATTGCAGGTGCCATCCTGCTGGGCGCAGCACCCTGCACAGCCATGGTATTTGTATGGAGTTACCTGTCCGATGGCGACCCCAACTACACATTGGTTCAGGTATCGGTGAACGACCTTATTATACTGGTGGCCTTTGTCCCAATAGTTGGACTGCTGCTGGGCATTACCAATATAACAATCCCATACGACACACTGGTAGCCAGCGTAGTTGTATTCGTCGTAATTCCGCTGCTTGCCGGGTTTATTACCCATAAAATAGTGATTAGACAAAAGGGGTTGCAATGGTTCACCAATCAATTTTTACCCGGCTTTAAGCCGGTATCGGTCATCGCGCTTTTAATTACCCTTATATTACTGTTTGCGTTTCAGGGAAATGCCATTCTTGAAAATCCCTTCATAATACTTCTGGTGGCAGTGCCACTCATTCTACAAACATACTTTATCTTCTTTATTACATGGGGAATTGGTCGTCGCATATCACTGCCCTATGTCACTTGTGCCCCCGCTGCGATGATTGGTGCCAGCAACTTTTTCGAATTGGCGGTTGCAGTGGCCATCGCCTTGTTTGGACTCCAATCGCCGGCAGCGATGGTAACCGTGGTAGGCGTTTTGGTAGAGGTGCCGGTAATGCTCTCTCTGGTGGCACTTGCCAAAAAATGGAGATATGACTAAACTTTCACCCAAGGTATATGGTTTGATTGGGCTCTTAGTTATTAAAACAATACCCCGGGAAATTCCCACAGACCATACGAAATCGGCTTTAAATAGGTCAAGTATTTAATGAGCAACTTGCTCCAGGAGCCACTATAGCAGTCGTCAATGGCCTTATTGCCTTTAATCTAATCATTTAGTACTGGTTGGTACGTCCGGAAAACAAGACGCAGTATGGGTTGTTAGCCAATGCCATAACTTACGCCCCCTTTAAAGATAATTCTCATCAGTTTTGGTCACATCCCGGGGTCAATTGAGTCTACTCAGCCGAACATTGCTTACATGCATTTTGGCAGAAACGGTCATTTACAGCGTTGATCAAAAACAAAATGACAGGTTTGTCGGGCATTTACTCCAAAAACGAACCTCCGAATCCATTTATTTCTTACATTTACGCACGAACATGGTTTATTTTTATACTTCAATTACAAGCCTGTAATTTGAAGTCTGCAGTCAAAAAGCTAAAATTTATACTTAAATTGCTTAACCAGTCATGCTTCTGTTAAAAATAATGGAAGTGTATGGTATTTATTGGCGATTAGAGACGATTTGAAATTATTGGAGATGAAGAAAATCCTTAACTTTTTGTTGGTAGCGTTTCTTGTTGGAGCGATGGGAAGTTGCCAGAAATCTGATTATGATTCGATAACTTCTGATGAACCCGGACTGAAATCAGCAGCAAACGGCCAGACTAGCTATATCGTAACATTCAGTGAAAATTTCCTGGACGAAGAGTTGATTGGCAGTGCCGGTTATCAAGGCAGGCAGCAGGCTATGCAGGTAGCTGCAGAGCAGTCACTTCAATCCGCTGGTGTTTTTGGCGCTGAAATTGAATTTGTTTATTCCACAGCAATTAAAGGCTTTTCTGTAAAAATGCCCCCCAATCAGTTACGAAAACTGGAGCAAAACGCTGCTGTAATCCGCATTGAAGAAAACAAACCTGTTGGACTGCTTGAGCCTATTGGCAGGGTAGTCTGGAAGGCGTCTATTTCAACTGCTTCTATTCAAACCCTACCATGGGGTATAGGGCGCGTTAAAGGAGGCATAAACTACCAGGGCAGCAATGCAGTATGGGTAATCGATTCCGGTATTGAATTGAACCACCCCGATTTGAATGTAGATTTAACGCGCAGTGCAACCTTCATTGCCAATACCTCACCGACCGACCAAAATGGACATGGCACCCACGTTGCCGGCATCATTGCAGCCCGAAATAACGATTTTGGAGTTGTTGGCGTAGCTGCTGGTGCCCCGTTAATTTCGGTTCGCGTGCTCGATAGTGCCGCAAAAGGTACCCTTGCCGGTGTTATCGCCGGCGTCGACTATGTGGCGGCGCACGCAAAAGCCGGCGATGTGGCCAATATGAGCATCATCGGGGGAGCCTCCGATGCTCTGGATCAGGCAGTATTAAATGCAAGTGAAAAATGTTACTTCATACTGGCAGCAGGAAACAACGGTGCTTCAGCAACATTATACTCTCCTGCGCGCGTCAATGGCCCCAACATTTATACGGTATCGGCAATGGGGACCAATGACACTTGGGCCTCCTATTCGAACTTTGGTAATCCACCGGTCGACTATTGCGCACCAGGAACATCAATTTACTCAACATTCTTAAATGGTGGATATGCCACCCTAAGTGGTACTTCTATGGCTGCACCCCATGTGGCCGGCATTCTGCTCCTGGGATATTTAAAAACCGATGGGTTAGTAATTGGCGATCCAGATGGTAAACCAGACCCAATTGCAATCTATGGGGGCAGTGCCAGTGAACCTGAAATCCCAAATCCGGGCGATGGTGGAACCTACACCATTACACTTTCGGTAAACAGTTTCAAAGATAAAGGACTGCGGACCGCTATACTCTCTTGGACCGGAGGAAAACCAGGAGCTTCTGCCACAATATATCGTAATGATTTGCCGATTGCCTCAGTCACCAACGACTCCTATGGCAATGGCAGCTATACCGATAATCTGGAAAGATTAGGCGGTTTCATGACTTACAAAGTTTGTGATGTCAGTTGTTCGAATGAAATAAAGGTTAAATAAAGACTTGAAAAATTTTATCGAAAAGAGGCTGCCTTAATAGGGCAGCCTCTTTTTTTGAAAACAAGATCAGTAATTACTCAGCTGCTCCTGGCAAAAAACCTATTATGTAGCGTAGAATTCACATGCTGCACTAGATAATGATTTAAGCGGTTATTCTCCCGCTGAGAATTTTTGTCAGAAGTGAAGATATGACTAATGCATTATTTAAGATTCAAGGGCATGATAGTTCCCTCACCTGAAGTAGAACAATACCTCGTAAATTTCTGCCCACCCATAAGGGAAAGATTGGAAATTTTGCGCTTTATCATTGGGCAACTTGCGCCGGATGCCATTGAAGGATTTGCCTACGGTCTTGTTGCCTACATGCTGAACAATAAACCTTTGGTTTACTTTGGGGGTTTTAAGAAGCATATCGGGTTGTACGCAACGCCCACGGGTCACGAACCATTCAAAGAGCAACTCAGCAGCTACAAGCAAGGTCGGGGTTCGGTGCAGTTTCCGCACAACCTTCCATTGCCTATACATCTAATTTCTGAGATGATATCGTTTAGGATTTCCAATTTCAGAGAAAAAGATCCGGACAAAGAATCAATTTAAATGAATACTGAAAAGTATTTTTTATAATTTTGCGCCATAAAGACAACAAATACGGGAATCAGCCTTCAATATTCCGGCGAAAAGATTGAAGCAAAAAATGGCCCCGTGATCATTTTGTTGTTCATTCATCCATTTTTGTTGCCGTTATGCAGCGGTTTCAAATTGTGTGTTAACTAACAATATTTAATAACCAACCTAATATTTCTTCCAATGAAGAGAGTGTTAAGTCTATTTCTTTTGGCCTTACTTGTGGGCTTTCTCGAAAGTTGTAATCAGCCAGCCTTCGACGATTTGAACATCGATAACCCCGAATTGAAATCTGCCCAAAACAGCAGACCTACCTTTATCGTAACCTTTAAGGACGACCTGTTCAGTGATGAGTTAAGGGCATCACCCGGCTACGAAGGCCGTCAGCGGGCAATGCAGGTAGCTGCCGAGCGGGCTCTGTCGGCTGCAGGTATTTTTGACGCCGAAATTGGATTTGTATACAGCCATGCCATTCAGGGGTTCTCAGTTATGATGCCTCCCGGGCAGCTCAGAAAACTGGAGCAACTCGATGCCATCAAGAGTATCGAGCAAGACCAGGAGGTTATGCTGATTGAACCCTTTGGCAGGGTAGTTCGGCAGGCTTCTGCCTCAACTTCTTCGCTGCAACCCAAGCCGTGGGGAATCGAACGCGTTAAGGGAGGAGTAAATTACAAAGGATCGAATGCTGCATGGGTAATCGATAGCGGTATTGAATTGAAGCACCCCGATCTGAACGTAGATTCAAGACGGAGCAAAACGTTTATTTCCAGAACCACCCCAAACGATGAGAACGGTCATGGCACACATGTAGCCGGCATCATCGCTGCTATTAACAACGATTTTGGCGTTGTTGGAGTAGCCGCAGGCGCTCCGGTGATTTCTGTACGGGTACTCGACCGCAGAGGCAGTGGAACGATTTCCGGTGTTATTGCCGGTGTCGACTATGTAGCAGCCAATGCAATAAAAGGTGATGTGGCCAATATGAGCCTGGGAGGAGGTGTGTCAGATGCACTTGACAGTGCGGTACTTAAGGCAAGTGAGAAATGCTTTTTTATACTGGCAGCCGGAAACAGCAGCACCTCGGCCAGCACGACATCTCCTGCCCGGGTAAATGGCGACAACATTTTTACCGTATCGGCTATGGCTGTGAATGATTTTTGGGCAACCTATTCCAATTACGGAACCCCACCGGTTGACTATTGTGCTCCCGGGACATCGATTTATTCAACCTATTTGAATGGAGGCTACGCTACCCTGAGCGGGACTTCAATGGCAGCACCGCATGTTGCAGGTATTTTACTGTTGGGAAATATATCGACCGATGGAGCGGTTAAGAATGATCCCGATGGCGACGCAGATCCTATCGCTATTTTTGGTGGAACCATTGCTCCTGAAAACCCGGAGCCGGAAGTTGGGGATGAACCGGGAGATGGTGAAGTCAGCACCATAGCGCTTTCTGCCAACAGTGCCAAGGTAAAGGGCCTGCGCACTATCACCCTTTCATGGACCGGCGGAACGGCCAACGCCGAGGCAACCATTACACGCAACGGATCGGTAATTGCTAAAGTGAACAATGACAACATAGGCAATGGCACCTTTGCGGATAATCTGGGAAGAACAAGCGGGACAATGGTCTACAAAGTTTGTGAAGGTGAAAACTGCTCCAATGAAGTTTCCGTTGATTGATGAACCCATACATCGAATTAAAAAGAGGCTGTCTCCAAAAAGACAGCCTCTTTTGGTTTTTATTTGACGCTTGCAGCATCCCAATTATAGTTGCACCGCTCCTTTGAATGGAGCAATAATTACTTCAGAAATACTATCTAGGTAAGCAAGGAGTTTACCTGACTTAACTGGCCTCCAATCAATTTTGGGAAAGAATAGCACATAAAGCACGAAAACGTTGGTCAATAAAAAAAGCCTCCTGAAAAATCAGAAAGCTTTTAACGGTAGCGGGGGCACGACTCGAACATGCGACCTTTGGGTTATGAGCCCAACGAGCTACCAACTGCTCCACCCCGCAATATATTTTTAAGAAGAACTCTTTTAAAACTTTTGTGGTGCAAAGTTAACAAACTTTGTGCAAATGCAAAAATTATTCTTTGTCTAATGGTTATTATGCGTCGATAACCGCCCCATTATTCAGCATTTTTGCAGGTCTGTCGCTAAAATATTGTAATTTCGAAGCCAGATTTCTTTCAGCTTTTTATTTCTGAGTCAATCGGTAGTTACCGTGTTTAGTAAATGCTTCGCCCGGTTTTCAACCCGATATGTCTCGTTCTGTGAGCAAAATATGTGGATTAAGGTATCAAGCGTTATACTTCGGAACAAAATTGCCCTGCTGGTTGCCGTGATGGCGCTAACCTTATTTTTTGGCTACCATGCCCAAAAAGTTGAGATGTCGTATGAATACGCATCGCTGCTGCCCAAAAAAGATCAGGCGTTTAAGGATTATCAGACATTTACCAATATTTTCGGAGAAGAGGGCAATATCATAATGGTGGGTCTGCATGACCCCGATTTTTTTCAACTCGAAAACTTCACCCGCTGGAAATCTTTAACCCAAAAGCTAAGCAGCGTTGAGGGGGTTGAAGATTTATTGTCGGTGAACAATGCCTATTTGCTCCTGCGCAACCAGGATTTACGACAATTCGATGCGCTGGCGGTATTCCCCGAAAAGATCTCCTCACAGGCAGAACTCGATTCGCTAAAGGAAATTTTTCATGCTCTTCCATTTTATGAAGATGTACTTTACAACCGGGAAACGGAGACCTATCTGCTTCTGATTACTGTGAACAAGGACAAGATGGCCAGCAGTGACCGGGAGCAGCTGGTGGAAACCATTAAGGAGATCTGCGTTGCGTTTGAACAAAACAGTGGTCAGAAGCTTCACTACTCAGGACTCCCTTATATTAGAGTGGTCACTTCCATACAAATAAAAAAGGAGATTTATCTTTTCAGCATTCTGGCACTCTCGATTTGTATTGTAGTCCTGTTTCTTTTCTTCCGATCGTTTAAGGCAGTATTTTATCCTGTAGTGATAGTTCTAATTGGAGTTGTATGGTCGATGGGGATTCTCTCCTTGCTGGGATATAAAATCACCATGCTGTCAGGCATGATTCCTCCTCTGCTTATAGTCATCGGAATCCCAAACAGCATATATATGCTCAACAAATTTCATCATGAATTTGTGCAGCATGGCAATCGGGTAAAGGCGCTACAGCGGGTCATTATAAAAATTGGCAATGCCACCTTTTTAACCAATCTCACAACTGCTGCAGGATTCGCAACGTTTGTTGTCACCAAGAGTGATATTCTGGTTCAATTTGGAATCGTGGCCTCTCTGAGCATAATGAGCCTCTTCATTCTGTCATTGGTGCTTATCCCTATAATTTTCAGTTTCGTACAGCCACCTTCCACCCGACATGTGCAACACCTCGAGAACAGGTTTGTAGTTCGCATCATAGACTTGCTAATTATTATTACCAAGAAACACCGTCCCAAAGTATATTTGGCAACCATAATCCTTTTGATTATAGGCGTATTTGGGGTAGTTCAGGTTAAAAGTTCGGGATACATGGTCGATGACATTCCTGAATCCGATGTTATTTACCAGGACCTGAAGTTTTTTGAGCATAATTTCCATGGTTTGATGCCCCTTGAGATTATGGTCGACACGCAAAAGCCCAACGGCGTATTGCAGCAATCGACCTTCAACAAGATGGACCAACTCGATGCACGATTAGCTGAGTACCCGGAACTCTCTCCCTCGCTTTCGCTGCTCAATCTGATCAAATTTGCCAAGCAGGCATTTTATAATGGCAATCAGGATTATTACTCAATACCCAACAACTACGAACGAAATTTTATTTTGTCGTATGCGATGAAAGAAAATGAACAAAGCGACCTGTTGCATTCATTCCTGGATACTTCCAAGCAGATAACCCGCATAAGCATACGTGCCAAAGATGTTGGAACAAAACGCATGGAGGAGCTTTACGGTGAATTTCGCGCCGATGTGGACTCAATTTTCGATGCCGAAAATTATCATACCATCATCACCGGATCGAGCATCACTTTTTTTAAAGGAACGCAGTACCTTCAAAAGAACCTCTTTCTAAGTTTGGGGTTGGCGATTCTACTCATTTCAACATTTATGGCGCTCATTTTTTCCTCATGGAGAATGGTGGCCATGTCTCTAATCCCCAACGTTATCCCCCTTATTTTTACGGCTGCCATAATGGGATTTGTGAACATCCCCATAAAGGCCTCCACCATCCTGGTTTTCAGTATTGCTTTCGGGATATCGGTCGACAATACGATACACTTCCTGGCCAAGTACAGGCAAGAGCTTAAAATAACCGGCTGGGATATCAGCCGTTCAGTAGTACTGGCATTGCGCGAGACGGGAGTTAGCATGCTATATACCTCCGTAGTGCTCTTTTTTGGTTTTGGTATTTTCAGTCTTTCGAGCTTCGGAGGTACAGTTGCCCTTGGAGTGCTCGTTTCGTTAACCCTACTGGTGGCTGTTACCTCCAATCTGGTGTTGCTTCCATCGCTCCTGACAGGTCTTGATAAACTTACAACAACGCAGAATTTTAGCAAACCCATCATCGATCTGTACGACGAAGATGAAGATATCAACGGCTCGGACCCTTTGAACAATCCAACCAATTAAAGGTTTTAAGCGGTATGTACACAATAGAGCAACTTCAAAGAATGATCGAGCAGTCCATTTCGGACCTTTCGGGCAAATGGAGCTTGCAGCCACCCGTCAATCTCTACGAACCTGTTTCTTATGCCATGGCAGCCGGGGGAAAGCGACTCCGCCCAACGCTGGTACTGCTGGCCTATCAACTTTTCGGGAAGGAAGTGCAAAAGGCTGTTCCAACGGCACTGGCTGTTGAGGTGTTTCACAATTTCACCCTGCTGCACGACGATATAATGGATAAGGCTGAACTCAGAAGGAATTTGCCGACGGTACACAAGAAGTATTCAGAGAATACAGCCATTCTGTCGGGCGACGCCATGGCATTTATGGCCTATGGGTTGCTTTGGGAAACGGATCTGCAAGCAAAGCGCGACACCATGCCGATTTTTACCCGAACGGCTCTGGAGGTTTGTGAAGGTCAACAGCTCGATATGGATTTCGAATTACGGAACGATGTCACGGCCAGTGAGTATATCGAAATGATACGCCTTAAAACAGCTGTGTTACTGGGCTGTGCGCTTCAAATGGGAGCATTGCTGGGTGGTGCCACCCCAGCACAGGCTTCGGATCTCTATCAGGTAGGTATCAATATGGGGCTGGCCTTCCAGTTACAAGACGACCTGCTCGACTCCTTTGGCAATGAGGAAACCTTTGGTAAAAAAATAGGCGGGGATATTGTCTCCAACAAAAAGACCTACCTGCTTATTGAATCGAGAGAGCAAGCATCAGGTGAGCTTCGGTCGCAACTTGACTATTGGGTCTCGACGACTCATTTCGATCCCGCCGAAAAAATTGAATCTGTAAAGGCCATATACCAACAACTTGGAGTGAAGGAGAAAGTCGAAGCCATGATTGGGTCCTATACATCCGAAGCAATCGGATTACTGGAAGCGCTTCCGGTTGAACAACCACTTAAATTGCCGCTAACCGACTTGTGCAATCAGCTTGCCCGTCGTATCAGTTAAACAAAACGCTCGCGGTTTTGCAGGTTAAACAAACCATACAACAAAAACACCACCATTCCCACACCCAGAAAGATTCGATTCCGTGTAACTATGCCCTCCCAGATTACAGCGTTGAAATTACTGGGCAATTCCAGGGGATTGAGAAAAATGTTCCACTGCGAACGCTCGAGAGCCTCTCCGAGAATTAGCAAAGCAACCCCGGCCAAAATCATAATTACAGCCGTTCCGTTTCCATTCTTGATTAAAGTAGAGAACATAAACGCCATACCGCCCAGGAATCCAATGGGAAACATAAGCTGAAAAGCCATTTCAAAAGGATCGACCTGATACAGCAAATAGTTGGATACAAAACCATAGAGAATAAGAATAAGAAACACCTGCACGAAGATCATCATAAGCCTTACGAGCCAAACTTTGTATCTGTAGTTGGGGATCCCAAAGAGGATTTCAAGAATCCGGGAGTCCTCATCGTTTTGAATTCCAAAGACCGAAGGGTAGAATACCAGCAATACTCCGGGGAAAAGCAACAGATTGTATACCATACCTTCGCTTAAAACACTCCCCTGGTAAATACTCATAATCGAGAAGAAGAGGTAAAAGACAAACGATGCCAGCAAAAACCAGATAAATCGACCGGCAAAAATAATTTTCAGATTGTATCGAATGGTCCGGTAAAAGATGATCAGGTTGTTCTTATTAAAGATAGACATGGCGTCAGAATTTTCGGTTATCAGGCAATATCGCGCAACAAACAGAGGTAAGCATCTTCGAGGTGTGGCTGCACATTTACAGCAGTGGGAACTGGCTGTGTCTGGCTTACCGCCCGGACTTTAATCATGTCACCCTCGCGCATATGGTTGGTAATCATTTGCTTGTCGGCAAACGCCTCGAATTCTGGGATGGTTAAGGTAAACTGCCAGACGTAACCCTGCCCAAGTTGCACCATATCGGTGGGTACTCCAAAATAGCGCAATCGGCCACGGTTGATAACGGCAACCTGGTTACAAGAACTTGAGATATCTTCAATAATGTGGGTAGAGAAGATAACGATCCGCTCACGGCTTAGCTCTACCAGTAAATTTCTGAAGCGAATCCGCTCTCGTGGGTCGAGCCCGGCAGTTGGCTCATCGACAACCAGAATCCGTGGTAAATTGAGTAGTATCTGAGCAATCCCGATACGCTGTTTCATTCCCCCGGAGAAAGCACCAATGTTGTCCTGGCGCCGTTCATACATATGTACCGCTTTCAGAACATAGGTAATACGATCTTCCCTGACCCTGGTGTCTGTAATTCCTTTGAGAATGGCCTGATAATCGAGAAACTCCCAGGCCGACATATTCTCGTAGGAGCCAAACTCCTGAGGTAAATATCCAATCAGGCCCTGCAGCTCTTCGCGATGTTCCTGAGTGTCGAGACCATTGATGTATATTTTACCATAACTCTGATCAAAAATACCACAAACAATACGCATCATGGTTGATTTACCGGCACCATTCGGACCCAGTAAACCAATCATTCCGGTATTGATCTCCATCGAAACTCCCGCCAGTGCTTTAAATGGTTTTTTACGCTTGCCAATGATGGGAATCTGTTTCACTGCCCTGAAATATTGGCGGCGCAATGTTCCGAACCTTCCACTGATACGATCAACATTTACAGCACGATTGTGTACATATTCCGACGAGGCGTAGACTACAATAAGCATATACCAGAGAATCTCTACCAGTATAACCATGCTGATGTTATCCCAACGGGTGTAGAAAATATAGCCAAAAGCAGCCGGCAGCCCCCATAATATAAATTGAAATTTAAACCGGTCGAGCTTCTGTAGCCATGGCCTATTTTTACTGATGGCCAAATGTTGCAGTAATCCCCTTACCGGAACATAAAGTAAAAAAGTAAAAAACCAAACGGCCAGTGACAGCAGCCACATAAAGAAGTTGCTCTCGAGGTACAAAAATGTAAACCAAATCAAAAAGCCATACAGCGGAACCTGCCAAATAAGCTCGATAAAATCGCGCGGCCTGGTATAAGTTGATAACAATCCTGCCCTCTCTCTAATTTTCAGGCCGGATTTCCATTCACGAACAAATTGCGCATCGCGGTCGTAAATTTTAACCAAACGGCGGATGGTTATGCGTATAGGTTGGTTTTCGTCGATTACCTTTTTGCTTGCCATACGCAGACTTGACTGAATGAACCAGGTAACCCCCGGAATCAGAATAATTGCCAGCAAAAAGAAAAGCAACTGCCAGATAAAACTATCGACACGGGTATAGATATACCATACTGAAAGGACAAATAGCCCCAAATGCAACAACTTAATTTTCCACGAAAGTTGCTTCATCCAGTCGAGGGTGGTCTCGAGACCGGCATAGAGGGTAGGAATGAAAATCAAAGTAAGAATTGTACTTAGGGCAAGACCTCCTATTACAGTGATAGCAAATGGCGCTCCGATCGCACCCACATATTCTGCCTGTCCCAGTGCCAATGGGAACATAGCCACTATTGTCGTGATGGTGGTAATCAGTATGGGACGAACTCTCGACAGACCGGCTTCAAGCAGTGCCCTCGACTTACGATGACCCCGCTTACGCAAAATATTGGTAAAATCTATGAGTATGATACCGTTGTTGACCACCACACCCAATAAAATAAGAAAACCGGTAAGTGTATTAGCATTGAAAAGACTATTCCCGGTAAAAATAAGGGCTAAAAACGATCCAATTGCGGCAAGTGGAATCGAAAACATGAGTACAAATGGTGTGCTGAGTGACTCGAATACCGATGCCAGAATCATCAAAATAAGAATAAAGGCAGCGGCAATCAGAAAATAGAACTCCGAAAACTGATCCTCTTCGTGTATAACCTGTACTGCCACACCCGCAGGAAGATTGTAGGCACTTACTATATCATCGATCTCCATCCGGTAGGCTGTTAACAAGTCCTTCGACTGCTCAGCTTCGGCAGCAAACCGGTAGTTGACTACAATTTGTTTCTCCTGGTTGACCCGGGTAATGTTCGCCATTCCGCTTGAATAGATAATCTCGGTCAAATCGGTTAGGTCGTAGGTAGCACCCAGGTTATTACGGATGCGCAACCGCCTGAGATCATCGATTGTTTTATCGCGATTTTCAGGGGCGTCTTTCTCCTTCAATACAACATCATACTCTTCGGTATCCTGCTTAAAAACCACACCAGAGCTAAACTCCCGGCTGAAGGACCCCAGTTCACTGGCAATATTGTTAAGGGTTACCCCATATTGGGTCATGAGCATTTGATCGAATATAAGGTGCACTTCGGGGCGGTTAGAACCAACGCTCACATTGACTGAGGCTACCGATTCGAGGTTATCGATAAAGTAACGAAGGTCCTCGGCAACTCCACGCATCAACTGGAAGTCTTGCCCCTTAATGATCACCTGCTCCTGGTTGGTTCCGATTCCCAAAAAACGGCTAAAGGCATTCATTCCTCCGGCGCCTCCGCCACCTCCTCCAAAGCTTTGACTCGAGGCCGGCGGGGTAAGGCTTACCTCTGCATTTCGAATGCCACCGGAACGACTCTGAATGTCGGACTTAACATCGGCAAATTTCCGACCCTTAATTTTTTCAAAATTCTCTTTTAAAATGATGTTGATAATGGCCTCTTCCGACTGAATATTGGCCACTACATCCAGTATCTCTTCGATGCCTTCGTAGCGGGTCTCGAGGTCGCGGACCACCAAATCGGTTGATTCGAGCGTGGAGCCCGTTGGCATGGTAATGTAAACGGGGAATCGGTTTTCTTCGACTTCCCGAAGATTATTCACACTTACCGCCAGCACAATAAATACACTCACAAAGAAAACCACCAGTGCCCCAATAATGGTGCGGGCAGGTTTTCGCATACTGGCCTTAAGCAAAACGATGTAGACCTGAATTATTCGGTTGTTGGTAGTTACCTTTTCATAGAATACATTGTGCGATGCCCTACCCTTTAACAGGATATGTGCAGCCATAGGTATAAGAAGCAATGCTACAACCAGCGACACCAGCAGGGTAGATATTATGGAGGTGCCTACGTGATTTCCCAAGATTTTTACCATGTATTCAGAAGAAAATACAAATGGCACAAATACTGTAATGGTAGTAAGCGTTGCTGCCACTATGGAGCGCCACACCTCTGTGGTTCCCTGAATAACGGCCTGATCGGGCGAGTATCGCTTGCCTGCCAGACGATATATGTTTTCGAGCACCACCACACTATTGTCGAGCAGCATGCCCACAGCGAGCGCCATTCCAACCAGGGTAAGGCTGTTGATGGAAATCCCGGCTGCATAAAAGAAATTGAAAGCAGTGAACACCGACACCGGGATAGCCAGTGCGATGATAGAGACTATACGAAAATTTTTAAGGAAGATCCAAAGCACAAAGATTGCAAGCAAACCTCCCACCAGAGCGAGCGAAACAATCTGATCTATGTTTTTCTCCATCGTTTCGGCCGAATTGCTCTGTATCACAATTTCGACGTCTTTTGAACTTAGCCGCTCATTCAAACGGGCAATAATCGCCTGGGTACGGTGTGAAAGATCAATCAGATTGGCCTGAGAATCGCTCACCAACAGCACGGATATGGCATCAAGCCCGTTTACCCGGCTGAGCGTGGTCTCCTCCTTCACTCCAAAATAGACATCGGCAACGTCCTTCAAAAAAATTGGACCTTCGGCAACTACAACATTTTCGAGATCACTTACCTGCTGGTATTCGGCAGTTACATGCACAAAATATTGCTGTTTCGATTGGTGAAGGTAACCGGCAAAGGTTCTGTTTAGTGCATTGCCGCTCAATGCACTGCGAATACCGGCCGGGGTGATTCCATAAGCTTCGCATGCAGCCATGTCGATTATGATCTCCACCGAGCGCTCCTTACCACCAAATACATTGGCGCTTGCTATACCATCGATGTTTTCGAGTTCATTCTTAACCTCCTGGTCAACCACATTCCGTATGCGGTCGGTTCCCCCACTTCCCCTTATCTGCAGTTCCATAAACTGATTGGAAAGTTGTGCAATATCGACCCGGGTAACATTCACCATAAACCCTTCGGGCAAAGTTTCGCGCACCTGGTCGATCTTTTCCTGGAGTTTTAGAAAAACATATTTAAAATTGACCCGTTTGTTGAAACTTATCTGAATAGAGGCTTGTCTGTTGTTGAGCCAGGTTTCCATGCTTTCGACCCCTTCGAGCGATGCAATGGCTCCTTCGACCGGAATTACAGCCTGGTTTTCCATATAAGCAGGGTCTACCTCCTGCTGCGTAGTAATCTGTACAAAAAGCAATGGCAGGTCGGCATTGGGCATAAGCTCAACCGGAAGCTGTTTATAGGAGATATAACCCAACAGGGTTAATCCCGTAAAGAGCATGCTGATGAGTACCTTTCTGTTGATGATAAAATTCATCTGGTTAGCTTTATATGGTTGTTTTGCCTTGCCTCACTATACGTTTGCCGGAGTTTCCGTGACATTTCGTACAAAGAGCATTCTAAAGCGGTCGAGTACATCGTACACACATGGAATGACAACGAGCGACAGCAAAGTAGAGGTCACCAGACCCCCGATTACAGCCAGTGCCATCGGGGAACGCAATGAAGCACTCTCGCCAATTCCAATGGTTAGCGGCAGAAGTGCCAGAATGGTGGTGAGCGAAGTCATAACAATGGGCCTGATACGCTGCTGACCTGC
>DIUI01000051.1 GCA_002428215.1 Prolixibacteraceae bacterium UBA6162 | reverse complement strand
TACAATCTGAATCCAACACCTGGTCAGACTGTTGAAAACCAACATGTATCGCAATTGTCTAATACCTTCAGGGCTTCAAGTGGTCCGCTGCTTCGTGCCCGTCTGATTTCGGCTGCTGAAGTGTCGTTTATCCTCGCTGAAGCTGCCCGTAAGGGATACAACGTAGGATCGGCCGAGACCCACTACAACAATGGGATTAAAAACTCGCTCGACACCTGGGGACAGGGTGGCCAATATGCAGCCTATATTGCCCGTCCGGGGGTAGCATTTAACAATACCGATGCGCAGATTCTTACTCAGAAGTGGATTGCCAACTGGATCAATGGAACCGAAGCGTGGTTTGATTACCGCAGAACCGGGCTTCCTGCTTTGAAGGCAGGTCCTGCTTCTCCACAGCCTGTGCTTCCGGTAAGGTTTATCTACGGAAGCAATGAGCTCAACTTTAACAGCGGAAATGTTGAGACGGCTATAAGTAAGATTGAAGCTACTACTTATTCTGCACTCAGAGGAAAAAACAGCCAGTGGTCTAAACCCTGGATCATACAAGGCACGGGTAAACCGTGGTGATTTTTAGTTATCCATAGAGACATAGAGGGCAGTGTTTTACTGTCCTCTATGCTTGTTTTACTCAACTTACACCCGGCTCCATAGCGTCGAAAATATTGATAGACTGATGACCGGCAGGCAGTTTTCCGGTTAGACTCACACCGAATAAACAGCCGTATATGAAAAAAATGCTTCTGATCATATGCTTCCTTGCCGGGACTATGATCTCCTCGCTGTTTGCCCAGGCCAGTGGATCGGAGCCAAAGGAATGGGTTGAGGGAATAGTTTTTTTGGATTCCAACGGAAATCAGCAATTGGATCCGGGAGAAATGGGCCTGGAAGGTGTGCTGGTATCCAATGGCCGGGATGTTGAAATTACCGGCAAGGAAGGCCGATGGAGATTATCCACGCGCGATGTCAATGCTGTTTTTGTTATCAAGCCTCAGGGGTATTCATTTCCCATTTCAACCAACGGTACCCCACATCATTTTTATCTTCTCGAAACCGCTACCCCCGCGAATCCCCATCCCATTGTGCATTTTGCACTGATGCATGACCCCGCTGAATCACCGAACTTCTCAGCATTGTTTCTTGCCGACCCTCAGGCCCGTGGTATCAGAGAGGTAAATTTTATCAGTCGCGATGTAGTTGAGGAGCTAATTGACTACGATGCTGCCTTTGGCGTTGTTTTGGGTGATATTGTGGCCGACGATCCTGCGCTTTTTCAAGAGGTAGGGCAGAGCTTCGGACAAACCGGATTTCCATGGTATTATGCATTTGGCAATCACGACAGCGACCGCTCAGCGCAGGTGAATGATGACCGCGATTTTACCTTCCGTAAACATTTTGGTCCCTCGACCTATGCCTTTGAATATGGTGAGGTATCCTTTATTGTTCTGAACAATGTCTTCTTTAATCCCGATGGCCGTTACCGGGGGCACCTCACCCAGCGTCAGCTTGAGTTTGTAAAAAACTATATGGCGCATCTTCCTGAAAACCGTTTACTGGCGCTGGCTATGCACATCCCGGTAGTGGCAACAGATAATCAAGCCGATCTCTATGCTTTAATCAACCACCATCCGCACATATTCAGCATATCAGGCCATGTTCACAGGCAGATGCAGCTTTTTCTGGAAGAGGAGCCCGAATGGAACAGCCCGATTCCTCACCACCACCTGGTTAATGCTACGGTAAGTGGAAGCTGGTGGTGTGGACTTGTCGACGAGCGCGGCATTCCTCATGCAACCATGAACGATGGAGCCCCCAACGGATATTCAATCATTAGTTTCAACGGCAACAACTACTCTGTTCGGTTCAAGCCTGCAGGCAGACCTGACAGTTATCAGATGAACATACATTTGAACGACGATATTCCCCAATCTGCTGCCGACACTACCCAGGTGTTGGTCAATGTATTTGCTGGTTCAGCCCGCTCGAAGGTTGAGATGCGCGTAGGGAGGGATGCCCCTTGGCAGGAGCTATCACAAGAGTTTGTACCCGACCCGCTTAATCTGTGGATGCACAGCCTGTCACCTTATCTAAAGGAACAGGTTCTTGACGTTAAACTCGACACCCGTTTTGGATGGGCCATGGACTATCCATCCATTTCGACCCACATCTGGAAAGGAATATTGCCATCGGGATTAAAGCCCGGCACGTACACCCTCTCTGTAAGAACCACCGATATGTATAACCAATCCTGGGAGGCACACCGCGTGTTTCGGATCAGGTAGCTCAACCACCGTTCCAAATTAATAGCACTCTGTAAATTTCATAAAATCTTTATCATGCAAAAATTAAAATTATTGTTGGTTCTGCTGATAGCCTTATTGGCGGGATGCAGCCAGTTGGCAGATTCTACCTCCGATTCAAACCGGCAGTTTCATGCCGATGTTCCTTTTCTTCAGGACTATAGTATTAAATACTATTTGACTTCCCCGGAACATCAGCTTATTCGGGTAGCGCACGATAGAAACGGCAACGTGAGTCTGGTGAGCAATGCGGGTTTGTTGCATCCCCACCATGGTCGTTTTCTCTATCCGGGAACGTTAGAAACCGATAATCGCAACAGGCCTATGCGCGACAAGAAAATACGCGATGTGCTCAGCTATGATCAACAATTGGTTTATCTCGACAACAAAGCAGTCTTCAGCAATGCCTGGGCTGGAAGTATATATTGGTTGCATGGTTTGGAGGATGCCAAAACATTTGCTTCCGGAAATGGATTCAATTTTTTGGTAACCAACGGCAAACAGTTGGTTTTGGTTACAACCGACGGTATTCAATGGCAAGGCGAAGCTGGCATTGAAAATATTTTTTCAGTCCGTTACAATAGAGCCGACAACCGATTCTATCTTCTATCAGGAGAAGGCCTTGTGGCCATAAATGCCGGCAGTGGAGCCGAGGAGCTGAGGTTCAATCAGTCAGGGCTCACTGCCTTTGACTTCACCCCTGACGGCGGTCAGGCAATTATTGGTACAGGAAACGGATACCTAACGGTGGATCTGAAAACCGGTCAAACTTTAGGCACGCCAGTTCAAAGACTGCCAGTGACCGATATTACCGCTGTGGAACTTGTGCATGGCAATCTGTGGTTTGGATCGAGCCTGGGAGCATTTATGCTTCGCGAAGATGGAAAATTCAATTATTACAATGGTGAACGCTGGTTGCCAGGTGATCAGATAATAAGCATCGCCGCAGGTCCTGAAGGATCGGTATGGGTGCTTACCAATAAAGGAATGGCCCAGATCTGTTTCAAAGAGATGACACTTGCCGACAAAGCCGAATATTTTGGCCAACAAGTCCGGGCACGGCACATCAGGTATGGTTTTAATGCAACCCTCGAAGGTCTTGTAAGCGGCAATCTTGCCACCGGATTTCTGAAAGATTCTGACAACGATGGTTTATGGACTTCAATGTATCTGGCAGCAGAGGCATATCGCTATTCAGTAACAGGCTCAGAGGATGCACTCCAAAACACCATCGAATCGCTCGATGCTATGGAACGGCTATACACCATCAATCCGGTGTATGGGTTTCCTTCACGCTCGTATGAGCGGAGCGGTTATATCGAGGTATTGTCTGACCCCGACCGCTGGCAGCATGCGAGCGATCCGGAATGGGATTGGAAATCTACCACCAGTAGCGACGAAGCCATTGGTCATGTTTTTGTGCTAGGTGTTATTGCTGAATTGATAGATGTTGAGCCGGTGCGCAAAAAAGCAATCCATCTGCTCGACAAACTTATGGATCATGTGGTCGACAACGACTTCTACCTTATCGACTTCGATGGTAAACCTACCCTTTGGGGGAAATGGCACCCCGATTATGTAAACGGATTTCCAACATCGGTTGGGGACCGTAAACTCAACTCCTCGAATATTGTAGCCATGTTACAGACTGCCTACCATTTTACCGGGAAGGAAAAATTTAAAGAGGCTGCCTATTATTTAATGGAAGAGCATGGCTATCTTGAAAACCTCATGCGGCCAATGGCGCAGATTGGCGTGGCCGGCGACGCGGGCGATTGGGCTGCTATGCTGTCAGAAAGCTGGAACCATTCCGACGATGAAATGTATTTCCTTGGATACTGGGGGCTCTACCGCTACGCTTTTACCGGGGAGCTGAAAGCCCAGTTTCGCGATGCAATAGTTGATCACTGGGAGGCCGAAAGACCAGAAAAGGAGGGTTTGTGGAATATTATGACTGCACTGACTGAGGTTCAAAACTTCGATCTTGATGAGGCAATCTGGTACCTGCAGGAGCATCCGCTCGATCTGATTACCTGGAGCATACAGAACAGCCACCGCAAGGATATTGATTTTATTGCCGAAAATTTCCGCAGGCAAACCCTTACTGAAGTATTGCCTCCAGATGAAAGGCCTATACAGCGCCACAATGCCAATATGTTCAGGCTCGACCGAGCCGGTAGCAACGGAACCAGCGAATATAGTGCAGGTGATATTTGGTTGCTTCCCTATTGGATGGGACGCTACCTGGGCGTTATCGGTGCCCCGGAGAAGCCATAAAATTTAAGGAAATCAGCAATCAACTAATATAACTTTTACATGAAAAATCAATCATTACTCTCGTTGTTGGTCATACTATCGGTATTCTTCTTTTCCTCCTGTGGTCCAGCAGCCCGTGAAAACCAGTCAAACGGTCAGTTTCATGCCGATGTCCCGTTTCATCAGGACTATTCGGTTAAGTATGAATTAGAAGATGCATCGATACTATTGAGCCAGGTAGCCTCCGACAGGAATGGTTACATCCAGCTTTTGGGCAGCAAAGGATTGATGCGTTTGCGGGCTGGAAAACATCTGTTTCCGGGAACAGTAGTGCCCGACTTTCAGGATAAACCTACCTCCGATAAAAAGATCTCCGCCATTGGACTCTATCAGGATCAGTTTGTCTATTTGTACGACAAGGCGGTGTTCAGCAATGCATGGGCCGGCAACCTCTATTCACGGCACTCCATGCCCAATGCCCGAATTTTTGCCGGTGGCGATGATTTTGCTTTTTTAATTTCCGACGGTCAACAAATAGCGTTACTAAAAGATTCAGAATATTTATGGGAAGCATCCCTGGAAGGGGATATGGTTCGCCAGATCGTTTTCGATGGTGCAAGCAAAATTTTCTGGATCCGTGGTGATCATTCCTTGCACACATTTTCGCCTGCCAACAGTAGCTTGGAGAGGGTCATGGACGGAACGCCCATCACAGCGATGGCATTATCCGGACAACAACTTTTGTTAGGCACCACCGACGGCTATTTCCGTTTCGATAAGGCCACCCGCCAGAAAGTGGGAGATGTGGAACGAAAGCTGCCCTGGACCGAAATTACTGCTATACAGATTATCGATGACGAAGTATGGATGGGCACCTCCAGAGGAGCCTTCAGGTTGAAAGAAGGGGGCAGGGCAGATTATTATGCCAGCCTGCGCTGGTTGCCTTCCGATGAAGTGGTGGCTATAGCAAAGGGTCCCGGCCAGTCGGTCCTTGTGTTGACAACCGCCGGTGTCGGACAAATAGCTTTTAAGCAGATGACACTCCACGATAAAGCGATGTTTTACGACAAGCAGGTTCGTGAACGTCATATCCGGACCGGTTTCAATGCCACGGTTTCCTGGATGAAAAATGGAGATGTTACTACCGGTACGCTCGAAAACAGCGATAACGATGGTCTCTGGACTTCCATGTATCTGGCCGGCGAAGCACTGCGCTATGCCGTTACCCAATCGGCCGATGCTCTTCAAAATGTCAGGGAGTCGCTCGATGCAATGGAACGACTCTACACCATAAATCCAATGAAATCGGGTTTCCCGTCGCGCTCTTTCCAACGAGCCGGGTATAATGTTGGCGACAAACCCTGGAGGCCTACCGACGATCCGGAGTGGGACTGGAAGTCTACCACCAGCAGCGATGAAGCCATAGGGCATATCTTTGCCTTTGGGGTGATTGCTGAACTGGTAGATGTTCCCGAATTAAAGCAACAAGCAATTGTGCTTATAGATACGCTTATGTCGCATGTACTGAACAACGACTTCTACCTAGTCGACTGGAACGGTGAACCAACTCTATGGGGCAGGTGGCATCCCGATTATGTGAATGGATTTCCGACCAATATAGGTGACCGTAAACTCAACTCTTCGAATATTGTTGGAATGCTGCAAACTGCCTACCATTTTACCGGAAAGGATAAATTTAAAGATGCCGCCTATTATTTGATGGAGGAGCATGGTTATTTGGAAAACATGATGCGACCTATGTCGGAAATCGGCATGGCTCCTGAGGATGCCAACGATTGGGCAAAAATGCTCTCATCGGGCTGGAATCACTCAGACGACGAAATGTATTATGTGGGTTATTGGGGATTGTACCGCTACGCTTTTACCGACAGTCTGAAGGCTCTCTACCGCGAATCAATTCTCGATCATTTTGAAGCTGAGCGTCCTGAAAAAGAGGGTTTGTGGAACATTATGACCGCCATGGTAGGCGTTAAGGAATTTGACCTCGACGAAGCAATCTGGTATCTGCAGGAGTATCCGCTCGATTTGATCGACTGGACCGTCGAAAACAGTCATCGCAAAGACATCGACTTCATAACTCCTAATTTCAGAAATCAAACCATTACAGAGGTGCTTCCACCAGATGAACTGGCCATACGGCGGCATAATTCCAACCGCTTCGACCTCGATGCCAGAGGTGCTGGTCGTCAGGAGTTCAGTGCCGGCGATATCTGGCTGCTTCCCTATTGGATGGGTCGTTATCTGGGGGTAATTGGCGAACCCGCAACACCATAATTACGATGATTAAGAATAGTATTTATCTGCTTTTCTTCCTGTTAACAGCTTCCCTGCTGCAGGCCCAAACCGTTAACGAATTTCCCAAGAGAACCGATCCACTGCATGTTAAAGTTGATATGTTCGATAAGTTGATGTTGGGAAATCACTGGAACGAAGGAGCTATCATGCAGCATGTGATTTTTCCTCCTGCCGGATTGGACCGTCCAATTGTAGGATCGCAGGCCGATTGCCTCGATCCTACCTCTGAAATGCTGGCTGCATATTCCCATAAGTATGCCATCACCGGTGATCCGGCCGACCGTGAGATTGCCAATCAGATCTTTGGTGCGATTCTGAAACTGGAGCGAGTAACGGGAATTCCCGGATTGATTGCACGCAGTTTCAATCAAACGGACAAACCTTTGTGGCACGAAAAGGTGCTTTGGTACCACGAATGGCACGAAAGTGCCTCAATGCCCGGGTACCGCTGGCTTGGAGATTTGAGCGTCGATAAATTTACTTCGGTGCTTTATGGGGTAGGTACCTACTATGAGTTGTGTGCCGATGAGGAACACCGGCAACAGGCAGCAGACCTGCTGGATAGGTTTGTTGGCAGGATAGTTGACCACAATTTCAAAATCGTAGATCCCGACGGAAAAATGACTCTTTGGGGTAATCTTTGTCCCGACCTGCCGCATCAGCCCCTTAATTCGCTTCTCATGCTAATGGGGCTAAAAGTAACCCATTCCCTTACCGGAAAGGAGCGTTACCATGCCGCCTACCGGATGCTGATCGATCGTTACGGATACGACGACCATCAATTGAAATCGAAAGTGCTTTTTCCTGAGGAGTGGAGAAATATAGGTGATGACTATCATGCAGTAAGAGCGCTTTATATGATTATGCGCTACGAAAAGGATGCAGATTTACTTAATAAATACCGGATGAACCTTAACCGTCATTGGGTACAATGGCAAGATATGGACTACTCGTGGGAGAGCAGTATATGGATGGTAATGGTTTACAATGTTTTAACCCGGGAAGATGTGATTACAGATCATCACCGTCAGGTAATGAAAGATATGTGGGGTTTCGATCGGCAAACCAAGCTGTTTAAGATTCCGCAGGACGACGGTTCCATCGCAGAAGTGGTTTCTGACGAGGAGGGAATGGCCGCGGCAATGATTCGAAATTATTGGTTTGGAAGGTATTATGGAATAATTGACCCGACATGGTAAAAACAGGTAAATCAAGAAATAAAGCGTATACAAGCTTTTCAAAGGTTCTGCTTACTGCATGCCTTGTGGCTTTTTCCCTTTTTGCTGTGGCTCAGGGTGGAAATCCACCCATTCCGCCATCGGGTATGGTCTACGTTCCGGCTGGAAGCTTTATTATGGGTTGTGAGTTGGGTGATCCCGATGAGCGACCCAAACACCTTGCCTCGACAGGGGCCTATTTTATTGACCAATATGAGGTGAGCTACGAGGAATTCCGACAATTTGATCCCTCTTTCGTTATACCCGAAGGGAGAGAAGAGCGTGCGGTTATTGTCAACTGGCATCAGGCCAGCGACTTCTGTGCCTGGGCAGGGAAGCGTTTGCCTACCGAAAAGGAGTGGGAAAAAGCAGCCCGCGGCATAGATGGAAGGATGTTCCCATGGGGCAATACTTTCGACGAATCGTTTGTGGTTTGGGATCAGCGGACCTCAAGGGGAGGATCTATTGCCAAACCCGCCAGTCCCTATGGTGCCTTCGATATGGCCGGCAGCGTATGGGAATGGACTTCCGATTGGTATCAGCCCTATCCGGGCAATGAGGTCCCCATGCAGCAGTATGGCGAAACCTACAAAGTGATGCGTGGCGGATCCAATTTTAACAACTGGTCTTTCTACCGCACCACTCAGCGATATTATCTGCATCCTGTGGAGATTAGCCGCTATTTTGTTGGATTCCGCTGCGTTAAAGATATTCCATAAAAATATCCCGGCGCTGGCTCCGTATAATTAACATCCGATTAAAATTGATTTTATGAGAAATGGTTCCAAGATAATCTCTGCAGTTGTTGCAGCATTACTTCTAACTATCTGTTTTTCTGTTAATCTTCATGGACAACAATGGAAACCCCAATCTGACCACATCTATTTGCAGGAGATCTCAACGATTATCCCTACTGACCAGGAAGTGGTGTCGGTAGTTGCAAATGGTGGAAATCCTATGGTGCTAATGGGAGGAGCTATTTACCGCTTAATAGGAGGGAAGCTCGATAAGGACCTTAAGGCACCCCCTGAAGTTTTTGAACTACAGGGTGAGGGAGGCCGGGTATGGGCATTGAGTAAAAGGGGACTCTATCGACTGGGAGTAAATAACTGGGAGAAACTGGACGATCGGCAGTTTGTTGACCTCTGTACACACCTTGGGGTGGTTCATGCTTCCACTACCGACGATATTTATAAGCTTGAGGACAATCGGTTTGTTTCGACCAAGCCCCCTAACGGTTATTATTCGAGTAACCTCACAATGGCCATGGAAGATGGCACTCAGATACATGTTACTCCCATAAGACTTGGCCCTATTCAACGTATTGCCTCTTACAGTGGAACGTTACATGTACTCCGCCCCGGCAAACTGGTACTTTTCGATGGTCTTATGGTCAATGAGGATTTTATCGATTGGGGCAATTTACTCTCTTCGCAGCTTACCGACCTGCAGGCATTGGGTAGTCGGTTGTTTATCGGAACCAGCCGTGGTTTATCCGTATTGCGCGGAGCTGCCCTTACAACCCTCCAGGGGAAGGACGGACTGCCGGTTGAAGATATTACCTGTCTGGAGGCGGGATTCGACAATGACCTCTGGATTGGTACCCAAAGGGGTGCTGTCCGTATGGTCGATGGCGGCTTTCATTATTTTGGGGCAAACCTGTGGCTTCCCGGCAATCGGGTAAACCAGATTGCCGCTGGCGATCGTGTGGTTTATATTGCCACCGATAAAGGAGTTGGCATTATTCAGTATGAGCCATATACTTTGGCCAAAAAGTCCGATCATTTCGAAAGACATCTCGATGAGTGGGGCCACAAGCGACATGGATTCATTCATACTTTGCTCAACCAAAACGGAGAGTGGATTCGGGAGATTAGCGACAACGACGGAGGCCACACAGCGCCATACCTTGCAGCAATGTCATACAAATATGCGGTTACCGGAGATCCTAAGGCCAGGGAAGAGGCTTTGGAGGCTTTTAAAGCTTTAATCTGGTTAGAACGAATTGTTCCTGTTGAAGGGTTTTTTGCCAGAGCTATATGGTCATCTACAGCAGATAAACACAATCGTTCAATACACGGGTCGGGTGGTCTGCCAGCCAAGTGGTATCCATCAGCCGATAGTTTGTGGTTTTGGAAAGGAGATACTTCGAGCGATGAGGTAACAGCCCATTTTTATGGGGTTACTTTATTTCACGATCTGGTTGCCAAAGGAGAAGAGAGGGAAGTTGCCAAACAGCATCTGGCAAGCATCGCTTCCTATATTATAGATAGTGGTTGGACGCTGATTGATATGGATGGTAAGCCTACCCGCTGGGGAAGGTGGGATCCCGACTATCTGCTGAGGCCTTATGGTTATATGGATAGGGGGCTGAATGGCCTCGAAGCACTATCGTTTATGCAATCGGCCTACACCCTTACCGGTAATCCCAAATTCATGGAGGGATATCAGCAACTGTTGTCGTGGGGATATCACTTTAACACCTTGCGGCAAAAAAATGTATTTCCCCCAGAAAATATAGCCCCCTGGGACGACAACCTCGCATTTGAAAGTTACAATACGCTGCTTCGATATGAAAAAGATCCCAACCTGCGTTCGATTTATCTGAGGAGCCTGGAACGAACCTGGGAGGTGAAAAGAATGCAGAAAATTGCCTGGTTCAACTTCTCCTATGGTGCGCTTACAGGCAACGATAGCGAAGAAGATAAAGCGGTGCAGCGATTGCGCGAATGGCATCTGATTCCCGAGTCGAGAAATTATTTCAATTCCCATCGGGACGATCTTCATGTAGAAACCGGATATGTCTCCTACGAGGGTGGAAGAAAAGCACTTTCTGCAAGGGAAACCTCGATTGACCGGGGTAGTTACAATGTTCAGCGGTTGGATGGAGGGCATGCAGGATTGCGCATAATGGAACCGGTTAAGTTTATCCACGACTATTGGATGGGACGCTACTACGGTTTTATCACTGCCCCTGAAACCAGAGATCCATCCCTTATTTCGGTCGAGAGAGTTCCCGGTGTTAAAAAGGGAGCCGCTCCGTTTAATGGGCCGCCGCGACCCGAATTGTTTTGATTTAATCTTGAAAAATCTTCGAAAATATAGCCAACAATGAATCTGAAGAAAATTATTTCCCGAGGTCTTTTGATGGGGCTGGCCATAGGGCTATCTCTTTTTCTGTCGTGCACACCACAATCAGCACCTCCCGCAAACGTCAAGAGTGTTATCGACAGGGTGGTTACTCAACTCTATGCCCAGGGGGATGAGGATGCTATCAGGCAAATTAGCTACGATAACCTGTTCTCCCTTTTTTCTGACGAAGAGCAGAAGGTACTTTCAACCACCCATTGGATGTTTGATGTAAATGTACCGGTAGTGGTTTCGGTAATGCGCAGTGTTAAACAGCAGGATCTTCCTTTTTGGCTGATACCTGCCGGGTTTGAGAAGACCGATAAAATCATTTCGAACGAGCAAACTACCTACGAAGTGTGGCAGAAACAGTTTGACAAAGGCCGTGTAGGCTTGGGCGTTAACGGTTTTGAAAATTATGGTCTTCACTATTTTGTAGCAGTTTCCCCTGTAAATCCTGATGAGAACCTTGTTTTGTCGAATTTTTTTCCGGAGAGACAGTTTGTTGGAGAGCTTCGTAATGGGTCTTTTACCTACCACGACTGGACAGAGCTGGTGCTGTTTGATGTTCCTTCCGAACTGGAAGGTGCCCGGCTATTAACCACGACCAGGGGCCGCGGGGTTGAATCACATCTTATCAACGCTTTCCGGACTACCGATACTCCCTCTTCTGCAACTCCCGATCAGGTTCTGCTTACCTGGAGCGACGATCCTTCAACTACAGTAGATATGCAGTTCCGAACCGCTGCGGAAACCGATGAAGGTAAGGTGGTATACAGAAAAACAGGTACAGAAAATTCCTCTTCGGTCGGCACCACTGCTTTTCTCATGGAAGACCGTTTGCTGATGAACGACCGGTATATCAATAGGCATACGGCTGCGCTCAAAGGGCTGGAACCGGGAACTACCTATGAGTATCTGATATCTCCCTCTGAAGATTGGAGTCTCGCCCATACATTTACCACGGCCGGCAACGACAGTAACTTCTCCTTTTTAGCATTTTCCGATGTGCATAATACCTCTCATTATGGAGAGCTTGTAAAACTGGCTGCCGCCAATCATCCTGAAGCCGCTTTCCAGATAATTTCGGGCGACCAGGTTAACGATGGTCTTTACCGTAATCACTGGGATGAACTTTTTGCATACACCGGTTTTATCAACCATCGCATTCCAATGATGACCGTTCCCGGCAACCACGACAACAGAGCCGGACTGGGCGCATGGATGTTTCAGGAGATGTTCAGTTATCCTAAAAACGGACCAGAAGGTGTTCCGTCTGAGCAAACCTATTCTTTCAGGTACAAAAATGCACTGTTCCTTATGCTGGATGCGACCTCTCCACTTACAGCACAAAACGATTGGATTGAAAACCAACTTTCCAACACCGATGCGGATTGGAAGATTGTAGTGACCCATTTCCCTCCATACAATTTCAACTCCCCATACTACAATATTCAACGTGAGTGGATTCCACTATTCGATAAATATCAGGTGGACCTGGTGCTCAGCGGACACATCCACTACTATATGCGCTCTCATCCGATGAAAGCAGGCGAAGTTGTTGACGCTTCGGATAAAGGGAGTGTTTATGTTATATCGGTGGCTCAGCCAGCTCGCGACAGGGATATTGGACAAGAAAGTTATGCCGCAATGCGCGAATCAAAGGGTCATCAGTATCTGCATATCCAGTTAGAGGGGAACTTGTTGCGATATAGTGCAATTAATATTGAAAACAGGGTTTTTGATCAATTTACCCTCAGCAAATAGGGGATTAGGATAAACCGCCACTCTGGTTAACCTACTTTTCGTATTTTAGAAGCATGTTCTATTCCAAAACCGATCGATATGACTAAAAATTGTTGCGCTCCAGTTGTGCTGGGTTTTTTAATAACCTTGTTGGTAGTTGCCTGTCAGCCAGCTGAAAAGTCCAGCCCGGTCGATCTGGTTGATCCCTTTATCGGAACCGATTTCTTCGGACACACCTTTCCCGGGCCCTCTCTTCCCTATGCTTTGGTGCATTTAAGTCCCGACATGTATACCAGGGGATGGACCTATGCGGCCGGATATGTCTACACCGACAACTCCATTATGGGATTCAGCCACACGCATTGGAGCGGTGTTGGGATGGTAAATGGTGGCGAGATTCTGCTGATGCCAACCACCGGGTACAAACTGCAAACCCTACCCGGTACCCGGGAAAACCCGGATAGTGGCTATCGTTCCCGGTTTGATCATGCAGAGGAGAGTGCGTCTCCGGGATACTATTCGGTTTTTCTGCAGGATTATGGCATAAAGGCTGAATTAACCACAACACGGAGGGTGGGTTTTCATCGCTATACGTTTCCAGCAGATCCCTATGCCCGTATTATTTTGGATGTTGGTCATGAGATTGGTGAGAACAGCGCTACGAAACTATCACAGCTTACCATTGTTGACAATCAAACCATTGAAGGGGTAAAATACAACGGTGAAGGTTCGGTCTATTTTGTTGCCCGCTTTAGCAAGCCATTCCGCTATTATGGTACTTTCGACAACGACTACACTACGCCCGAGTCGGGAGGGAGCATCTGGCCATACAAAAACGCGGAGGATGGGCATAACATAGGGGCATTTCTGACGTTTTCGACCGAAGAAAATGAGCAGATTATGGTAAAGGTTGCCCTTTCGTATGTTGACGTGGAGGGCGCCCGCCGTAACATGGAAGAGGAGATTCCCCATTGGGATTTTGATAAGGTTCACAGCGATGCCAGAGAGATCTGGAAAAGTGAACTCGATCGGGTTCAGATAGAGGGAGCAAGCCACGACCAGAAGGTTATTTTCTATACTGCCTTGTACCGCTCTCTTTTGGCCCAGTATATTTCGCAGGATGTAGACGGCCGCTACCGCGGACCAGATAAAGAGATCCATACAGCTAGTGGATACAACTACTATGGATCTTTTTCTGCCTGGGATACTTATCGTTCGCAACACCCTTTGCTCACCCTGGTGGCCCCCGACCATGTAAACGATTTTATACGATCGATCGAATCGAAAACACGCTCTTACGGATGGCTTCCAGCACAACACTTTCTTAATGTTTTTGGGGAATCAATGGTGGGCGATCACCTTATTCCCATAATCGTTGATGCCTACGGTAAGGGTTACCGCGACTGGGATGCCGAATTTTTATATCAGGCAATGCGAACCAAGGCACTTGAAAACCCGGCACCACCTGTCCCTGCACATGCCGGCAGGTCAGGCCTCGATTATTATAAATCGTTGGGATACACGCCTGTGGATAAGGTTACCGAGTCGGTTCCCAATACCCTCGAACTGGCCTACGACGATTGGTGTATTGCACTTTTTGCAAGGGAACTCGGAAAGGAGGCCGATGCCGATCTTTTTATGCAACGGGCAATGAACTACATCCATTTGTGGGATACGGAGACCCGTTTCTTCAGGCCCAGAAAAGCCGATGGAAGCTGGCTTGAAGCACTGAATGGCAGGGAACAGGAGATTGTGCAGGAGGGTCGCCATTTTTATTACCGCTATTTTGATCCCTTGCTGGTAGGCCGGCGCCCCAACCGCTACTATACCGAATCGAATGCCTGGCAATACAACTGGTCGGTGCAGCACGATGTTCAGGGGCACATTAACCTGTTTGGAAGCCCGCAATCCTTTGTTGAGAAACTCGATACTTTCTTTACCATGTCGCCCAATATATCGCCACCAAAATATGTTGGTGTAGTGGGGACATTTGGGCAGTATGTGCACGGAAACCAGCCATCGCATCATGTAGCTTATATGTACAATTATGCGCTGCAGCCCTGGAAAACGCAATACTGGACCCGAAAAATCATGGAGGAATTTTACCGCACCGGACCGGGTGGTCTTGCTGGAAATGAGGATATGGGTTCACTATCCTCGTGGTATGTGTTAAGTGCAATGGGGATATATCCGGTGGCTCCCGGCGACCCTGTCTACACCCTTGGAAGTCCTCTGTTTGGGAAGGCTGTGATCCGCCATAACGACGGAAAAACATTTACCATTGAAGCCCAAAACAATTCTGCCGAAAACCGATACATTCAATCGGCAACGCTGAATGGTGAACCAATAACCCGGACCTGGATTACACATTCTGAGATTATGGCAGGTGGGGTCCTTCGATTCGAAATGGGCGAAAAGCCCAATCATAACTGGGGGAGTAACCCTGACGATGTGCCTCCTTCGCTCTCTTCATTAAACACCAGCGAATAATCTGTAAATGGTGAGATCATGATTAAGCCCAAGTTGTTTTTAGGACTCGTTATTTGGCTGTCGGGAACCCTTTTATCGGTAGGAGAAACGATTTCTTATGAGACCGCTTTGGAGGGACCCGATTACAGTAACTTAAAGTATTGGTCGGCACATCCGAATAAGCACGACACAAGCGACTCTATTCCTGTATTTTGTAAAGCTGAAGAGAGACGACTCGATGCCGACCTCTTTTTCATTCATCCCACCAGCTATTTCCCTGAGGAAGATGGTGCGTGGAACGCCAGTCTCAATGACAGGGAGGTGAACCAAACCACCGATTATCGTTCAATTCTTTTCCAGACAACAGCCTTCAACGGAAGTTGCCGGATCTATGCTCCCCGATACCGACAGGCTGGAATGAAAACGTTTTACGCTATGGGAACCCCCGAGGCCGATACTGCTTTTGAACTGGCCTACCGAGATGTTCGGCAAGCATTCCTCCATTTTCTGGAATTCGAGAATCAGGAACGGCCAATTGTAATCGCTTCGCATAGTCAGGGCAGTTTACATGCCATCCGCCTGTTGCAGGAATTTTTCGATGGAACACCCCTCTCCAAACGTCTGGTGGTCGCATATGTGGTAGGCTATCCCATTGAAATTGACGCATTCGCTCAGATTCCCGTTTGTGCAACACCTGATCAGACCGCCTGTGTGGCTGGTTGGAGAACCTTCGCCAAAGGAGAATATCCACGGAGAGGTTCTGCCGGAGATTTGTATGGTTGGGTTGTAAACCCAATTACATGGTCGACTGATACCATTGTATCACTTCCAAATCAGCATGATGGTATCATGATGGGTTTCGATAACCTTATGCCAAATAGCGTATTAGCCAGAATTGAATCCAAAGCAGGAATAGTATGGGTTGACACCGACGCTCTGCTGGAAGAGCGCAGGGAGCCTCTGCGGGATTATCATACCTACGACATCAACCTGTTTTGGATGAACATTCGAAAAAATGTGCGCAATCGGATCGATCGTCATCCGATCCCTTAGTTGCATTGGTTAGGAAATTGCGATTCAGACTCCCGCGGAATAAAGACGGTTTGCCTTAGAATAACGATACATTAATTGAGCTGGTATATGTCAAAAAAGCTAAGAAGGTGGATATTTATTATCTCCGGGGTTGTCCTGGTATTGTGGCTGCTCTATTATTTTGCATTTGCCTACCCTTTGCGCGGCCAATTTTTTAATGCCCAACGCCATGGCAATCCTCCCCTTACTCCACCCTGGGCATTGGAATGTTGGCTGTGGGAGGATGATGTAAATACAGCGGCCTATGTCGATTCGCTGCTGGCAGGGTATGCCAGGCACGACATACCGGTACGTACCATTTTGCTCGATAGTCCATGGAGTTTACGCTACAACGATTTCGAAGTGGATACTGTTCGTTATCCTCAGCCTGAAGTTTGGTTTGGGCACCTTAAATCTAAGGGATATAGGGTTGTTTTGTGGATGACCACCATGGTAAATGAATACAGCAAGGATACACGAATCAGAGAGTCGGCCGACTGGTTTCAATCTGCCAGTGAGAAAGGGTATCTGCTTGGAGGCGGTACCAGTATTAAGTGGTGGAAAGGTCGGGGTGGATTTATCGATTATACAAACCCCGATGCGATGGAATGGTGGCGTGGTTTACAACAGCAGGTTTTTGACTATGGTATCGATGGCTGGAAGTTGGATGGAACGGCCACCCTTATGCACCGACCCATAGGAAAGTTTCCTCTTCTATACAACAAAGCCTACAATGGCTGGATGACGACCCGCCGTTATATGGATCACTATTACCGCGATGAATACCACCATGGCTTAACCCAGAACCCCGAATTTGTAACCTTATCCAGGGCCATAGACCGTTGGCCCCATCCGGAAGGATTTGCTCCCATTGATGCTGCCCCGGTTACTTGGGTAGGCGATCAGAAGCATACCTGGGCAACTACCGAAATGGTGGTGGGAGATGACGGAAAAATGGTCGATATTGCCATCAAGGGAATTGGAGGCATCGAATCGGCGATCGAGAATATTCTTAAGAGTGCTGAGCGGGGGTACAACATTATTGGCTCTGATATTGCCGGGTTTTCAGGAGGGACTATTCCGCCCAGGCTATACATCAGGTGGGCTCAATTCTCGACCTTTTGCGGCCTTTTCCTGAATGGAGGTCATGGAAACAGGGCCCTCTGGGAGCGCAGCGAAGAGGAACTCACAATTATCAGAAAGTTCTCATGGCTGCATACCGAACTAATTCCCTATATGTACAGCTATGTGGTTACAGGACATGAGGGCGGCACCCTTTTGCAAAGACCTGTTAAGGGGAAATATCACTATCTGTTTGGCGATGATTTTCTGATTGCACCCATTTACCAGGATGCATTGGTCAATAGGGTTACTCTGCCCCCCGGAAAATGGCACTATTTCTTTGATAACAGTATTGTGCTCGAGGGAAAATCAACGCTGGAGCGCGAATTTCCGCTGGACGAGTATCCGGTTTTTGTTCGCGAAGGGGCTATAATACCTATGCAGATTGAACGCAACTATACCGGGATTGGGAGTGAACCAGACAAGGATTTTCTTACCTGGCTTATTTTACCGGGAGCCGACAACCAATTTACCGTGCACCACCCCGATCTCTCCGGAAGCAGTACCATTTCAATGACCAATAGCGATACCAGGGTTGAGTTGTCGCTTACCGGAACCTACAAGCCCTACTTGCTTCGCATTCATATGCAAAACGCTCCGGCGTTCCTGCAATTTAATCAGCAACCCATAGATGCTGAGGATTTTCAATACGACAGTGAGCATCAGAAATTGTTGGTTTATCTCCGACAGCCCAGCGATGGATTGCTTGTAATCCAACACTAAAAAATTTACCAATGGTAGGTCGAAATATGTTTTTCAGGTGGTTGGGCCGGAGCGTTTTTTTGATAATTCTGCTGGCCATCATAATTCCATCTATGCTGGTGGTTTATTTTCACCTTCGAAATCAGCAACCCTTTGGCACAGCCTCCACGCCTTTTGAAGCGGGCAGACTTGGAAAGTATGTCAATCCATTTATTGGCACTGGCGGTTATTACTGGGTTAGTGCATACAATTTTCCCGGTGCCTCGGTCCCTTTCAGTGTGGTTAGACTTAGTCCGGATACATGGTCTTCCGTTTTCAGAAGAAAGGCCCTTAACACCTCTGGGTACTACTATCCCGACAACCGCATAATGGGATTTAGCCACACCCGTCTGGCTGGCACAGGCGCCACCGATGGTGGTCATTTCAGGGTAATTCCAGCGTCTGATGCATCTGGATGGCATCAATATCTCAAGGGTAAGTACCTGCGGTACAGACACAGCGACGAAATGGCCTTCCCGGGTTATTACCGGGTCTATCTGCAAGAACCGGGTGTGGTAGCAGAATTAACTACTACTGTCCGCACAGGTGTGCACCGTTATACCTTCGACAAAGAAGTTGATCCGACAATATTGCTGGATATTAGCAGTGTGCTTGGTGACCGTAAGGTCGAAGAGTCGGCTGTTGAGCTGATGTCCGACAACAGATCACTCTCAGGGGAGGTGCGTACCTATGGATCCTTCTCCGGCCGGTTTGGAGGGATTAAGGTCTATTTCCATGCAACCTTCGATCAACCCTATACGGATGCTAAGTTATGGAGCAGCCACCAAGAGCTTCCTTCAGGCACTCGTTTGAGTGCAGAGGATCATTTGGGTGTGAGTTTTCAATTTCCCCGCAATGCAGGACCCGTTGTCTTGCGGTTGGGTATTTCGCATGTAAGCCGCGAAAATGCGCGAGAAAATCTGCTTGAAGAGACCGGCGGGCTCTCTTTTGAAGAGATTGTGGCCTCGGCCATTCAGGCCTGGGAAGATAAACTTTCGCTGGTCGAAATTGAAACCAGCCGTGAGGAAGAGCAGGTTATATTCTACACGGCCCTATATCGCTCCTTTCAGATGCCCACCCTTTTTCAGGATGTAAATGGCGACTATTTCGGTTTCGACAAGCAGGTACACAATGCGGTTGGCTATAACTATTATACCGATCTTTCATTATGGGATACTTTCCGCACACTCCATCCCCTGTACACCTTGATTGCGCCACAGGAGCAACGCGACATGGTGGTTTCTCTTCTAAAAATGAAAGACCAGGGCGGATGGTTGCCCCGTTGGCCATCGGGGAATGGTTATACCAACTCTATGCTCGGATCTCCTGCCGACATGGTAATTGCTGAGACATGGCATAAGAACATCCGCGACTTCGATATAATGAGCGCTTTTGAAGGAATGAAGGAGGTTGCCGACGGACCCACTCCCGCTGGTGCACCATACTCCGGAAGACGCGGCATTGAACATTGCCTGGAGTGTGCCTATTGTCCCTCTGATAAAATGTCACAGTCGGTATCGCGTACACTTGAATATGCATGGGCCGATTATGCCATAGCTGTTCTCGCCGACTCGCTGGGTCTCGCCGACGATGCCCTGCGATTTTACGAGCGTTCCCGCTGGTATAAAAATACCTGGAATCCGGAAAGCAGATATTTTCACCCACGCGATGCTGAAGGCAATTTTCAGCAGGCGTTTAAGCCGTTAAAGCTAACCTACCTCGATACAAAGCGAAAATATACCGACGACTATGTAGAGGGAAGTGCCCTGCAGTGGAGGTATGCCGTGCCCTTCGATCCGGAGGGACTTATAGAGTTGATTGGAGGAAAGGAGATATTTGTGGAGGAGCTGGAGCAGTTTTTCATCCTGGCTCACCCCGGCAGAGCCAGATATACTCCGGGATCCTATTACTGGCATGGCAATGAACCTGATATTCATGCAGCCTTTCTGTTCAACGATGCCGGCCGACCCGATCTTACACAGAAATGGACTCGCTGGATACTTGAGAACAGGTACGCAGTTGCTTCCGACGGACTTGACGGTAACGATGATGGTGCCACGCTTTCGAGTTGGTATGTTTTTACTTCGCTTGGCATCTACCCTTTGGCAGGAACCGATATTTACCATCTGACTGCTCCGCTCTTTAAACAGGCAGAGGTTATGGTTGGCGATCAGAAATTAACCATTGTAGCCGAGAACTATGCTCCCGATCATCTCTATGTTGCCAATATTTGGCTCAATGGAGAACTGCTCACAGAGCCTAAATTACGGCATCATCAGCTTGCTTCAGGGGGTGAGTTGCGTTTCGAGATGACCCCATTGCCTTAAGCTGCTCTTCCAGCTGAATCACCCGGTCGATTTGACGGTCGGCATTGGCGGTATGGATGGCATCAAATGGAATTCGCTCTCCTCTTACAGCCGCTGTGGGGTATATTCCCTGTCGCCAAAGCAGTCGTTTGAAAAACCTGATAGATATGTCAAGATGTTGGTTGGAGAATGCAATTGCCGGCAAAATCTTGAGAAAGAGCTCCTCTGCTTCACGCTTTTCACCTGCCTTCCACAATTGATAAATTGACACATAAATTGAGTGCATTCCGGTGGGCATAAAGGCGTGTACCCCTCTTTGTAATCCTTCAATCATCTGTGTAACTGCCCAGCCACCGCTAATATTGAGCTTATGGTTTGTTAGTTCAAGTATTCTCGAGTATTTGGATCCGGCAGGTATTGTTTCGATTTTCAGACAGCGGAATGGATCAATGGTTTGAAAAAGTTCAACAATCAGTTCGTCGGGCAGGCCGTAACCCCGACTATCCCAATCCTGAATCATAATCATTTCGGGACCTGTCTCTGCCAGCTCAGTAACATATTTCACATAGGTTTCACGGCTGGTGTAGGGGATGTTAACCAAAACATTACGACAACCCATGCTGAGGTAGTCCTTTGTTAACTTTTTAGCGTCCAATGGGTTGTCCCCCATAGTTCCGGCGATTACAGGCACCCGGTCGCCAGCTGCTTTCATCACGGTTTCGACCATCTTCAATTTTTCGGCATGCGTTAGCCGGTCGGCTTCTGCTGCCATGCCGGGAACCAGGAACCCGCTCACTCCCGACTGCAGCGCATATTCAGCATTCCGCAGTAAAGCAGTAAAATCAATTTCACCACCCTGGTCGAAGGGAGTGTTGAGTACAGTAACTATTCCCTGCAGCGGAAAGAGTGTTTTATGCCCCATCGATCTGGTCATCTTTTAATTAGCCAGATGTCGCTTACTTTTGAGTGCTGACGCCAGTTTAAATGTGACTCTTCCGGTTCATCGAAGGTTACCACCAAATATCCGTCGCTAATAAATCTTTGAGGTACAATAAACTCCTTGAAACCTTCGAGCTCTTTTTCATATTTAACCGGCGATAACCGAACCCCGTCAACCCTGAGCAAAGCATCCCCGTATCCTGCGATGCGGATTATGTATCGCGCATTGGGATCGAGGTCCTCGTATTCGATACGCGGGAAATTCTGAAAAAGCTGTGTAGATAGGCGTGCCCGGCTCATACCGTTGTCCCACCATGCAACATCCGTTGCATCGTATTTAGTGGTTTTTACCCGGGGGCCTTTGCTGATATCAGAAATGTTGTCGTAGTAACTACCTGACCCCGGATTATCCCAGGTTCTTATAACCTCAATTCTATCGAGCTGCGCCTCAGTTGACTCCAATTTACGAATCTTGTCGAACTCGTCGGCCAACCACCAGCGGTTGTTTAGGGGATAGTCCAAAAAGTCAAGAATGGCACCTCTCTCAGCACCGCTTGCATTGTGTCTGCCTACACTGGTTTGTAAACCTACCGACTGGAACAGGGCCTCACAATAAGCAATCACTTTTTCGCGGATTTCGGGGGATATTCTCTCTTCGTCGGCCTTGTTTACATGGGCAAGCGCTTCGGTGAGCGTACGATCGACACCGTTCACTTTTGCATTCGCCAAAATTTGGTTGGCCTCTTTTTCGAGGTTTTGTTCATAGATTTTCCTTCTGCGGTTATAGGAGTCATAATATGCCCGCATCACCAGCAACTGCCAGCGCCAGTTTTGCCTGAGTTCGGGATGTTTTGTTTCGAGATTCTGCCAGAAAGCCAATGTGGCTTCGATGCCTCCGTTGGCCTCGATGGGACCTGCCCAGTTACGTTCGAGTGCCAGGATGCCACTGGCCGCTGCATCGGCTACCTCTGTTCCAAAAAAGAACTGTGCATACTCAGTGAGGATCTCATAAACGTCTTTATTGGTATCCCACCCAAGAAGATTCCAGACAACCTTGTTGATATCATCATGTACCCCGTCGGAGTAGGTTAAAAAACCATCGGTAAACGGAGCGAAACGGTTATGGATTGCAGTATAGTAGAAAGGTTGTGGATTGGTAACTTCCCGTCCCTGGGTGAGGGCATAAGCCTGATCCCAATCCTGCGTCGGGTATTGGCAACGCACAGTGTGAGTTATGTCGGCATAATGTCGGTGTTTGTATTGTGAAGGCAGACGAAAGCGCATTTGGGCCATATCAGGGCTTCCCGGTCCAGACACAACTCCTGCCAGCCAGTCGGGCTTATGCTCATCGAGGTATTGAAAAAAGTAATCTATCTGTTCGGCACTAAAGCCCTGCAAAGAGATCCAAACCCCTGCTCTGGGGTGGTATTGTGATAGAAGCTCTGCAATCTGTTTCAAAAATGGCATTACCAGGCTTGGGTGATTGTGGCCGGGATCCCCTCCCGGAAAGAAAATTCCGTCGAGACGAGGACAGCTTTCATACAGTTTTCGGTGTCGGTCGAGTTGCTCAGCAACATACGCACGGTTGCTGAGATCCGCTGTGGCAGGTGTCCAAACCCAATAGTCCTGATCGTAGCGGTCGCAAATTTCGCTCAACTTCACATTCATAAAGTCCCGGTCGTAACGCATCAGAGGGCCGGGTGCTCCATCCTGAAACGGAATGTTTTCGACGCTGTTGGCACCAAACAGTGCAAGTTCCCTGATGTACTGATCGAATTGTTCTACGGTCCATGCATCCCATGAGTTGGCGGTATTGCGGTAGCCCAGCTGATGACCGCGCAGGGGATACTCTGGTGCGGTAGCAATCTCCTTGGTAAGTGTAAATTCAATGTTTCTTCGCGTGAGTTTAGCATTCCGCAAAAAGTGTCCCATGGCATAAAGAATACCCCGGTTGTCGGCTCCGATTAACCAGAGTCTGTTTCCCGATGCAGTAGTCTCGGCTACAATTCTATAGCCCTCGGGCTGATACTCCGGAAGTCGTGTGTCTTCGCGTCTCGGGACTTTAATGCCATCGATTTCGAAATCGCGAATCGAAGCCAGCACAATGGTGGTGGCACCCATACGCTGTTGCAATGGCAGCTGTATCATTGTGCGTTTGGCAATCTCTTCGGTAATGGTCTCAATCAGTGCATCGCGAACGGGCTGATTGATATTGTCGGAAACTACAAGCACCGATCTGTTGAGTGTGAGTTTCTGTGCCTGTAATGTCAACGAAAACGACATCAGCAAGATGGCAAATACGGTATTTTTGAGCATTCGATCCTATTTAACAGGTTTATAATTGGTTTAGGAACAACTTGTGTCCATTCTAATCATTTCCGGGTATGGCCACTTCAACTTTCCAATCTGAAAACTCAACCCGATAGGGTTTCCGGTCGGGTGCTCCTGCAGCCAGTCCAAGGTCAATGGCCTCGGCAATACCCGGGATATCGGGTGTGTAGCGTTCAATGATCCAGTTTTCACCATCGAGGCTAATAAAACCGCTGAAGCTGTTCCCATGGCGTACCATTTTCAGATAGATAGGGGTATTAGAGTTTTCCGGCAAGTTCTGACTGCTGGCTTTGTGCATGCATCCATTTCCAAACTCATCATATTCGATACCTGCCCTCCCGGGAGTTCCAAACAGTAGTACCGATCCTTTGCTACCCGGCTGTACATCAAAGCTTTCAGCCATATTGTTGCGCACAAAAAGTCCGGCTCTGAACCATTCGTGGGTCCTTTCACCAAATTGGCTAATGGTAACCGTAGCCACAAAGTCTCCCTTAATACCCTTTAGGTAAGCCGCAGCGTAGGAGTCTTCGGCATGGAAGAAATCGGATCCGGCAGCAACAATGGAAAATTTATTTGCCCGGGCATCTGCTTCAATCTCGTAGGGTTTTGCCTTTGCAGAGCAATATTCATGAATTTGAGCTTCTGCAATATTTAGGGTTTCAGACGAAAATACCTGCAACTGGGCACTCTGACTGTTGCTGATTCTGATGAGGTGTGAGCCGGCAGGTGCTGCTACTTCGAACTTAACCGGAAGTATTCCGTTGGGTTCCAGGGTTATCAACTGGCTGCCAACTGCCTGTCCGTTAAGGTAAACTGATATAGGTACACTTTGTGCAATGGATGTAAGATTTCTGGCAATCCCCCTAACGATGCTCTTTTCTCCTGCCAGTTTTCGATGGGCCGATAGCTGCAATGACTCTACCACAACTTCTGGTTTCTCACCTTCAACCTTCAATGTTTGGTGAGGGGTTGTTCCAATGGCTACCTGATGCTCTCCTGCGTCGTACAACCGGAGCTCAAATTCAACAATTCGTTTATTGTTGCGAACAACAGCAAAGGGTTTTGATTCATAGATCTTTCCGTTGAGGTAAAAAATTACCGGTGCGATTCCGGTGGACCCTGTATTGGAAACTTCAGCCGAAATCAGCAAAGAACTTCCGGCCTCATAAGCTCCGGAGGAGGTTCTTCCTCCTCCCTGAATTCGAAGGTTCGACATTTCGAAAACCGGCTCTCCTTCAATGATTTTTTCGGGCTTTATTTCAGGTGCTTCAATTACAAAATTGTTCTGGTAAAGGTTGTCTTCAATGTAGGCTGCACAAAGCTTCATTTCACCTTGCTCCAGGTTATAATATATATTCTCTTCGGTAGTCCACCCCGACGACATATTGTCGAACCAGAAGCCGACATTGTCGTTAAAAAATCCTGCTCTAACGTCGTGGACCAGGTTTCGGCGTACCGTTGAGTTAAAACTGAGCCCTGCGGTTTTGATGGCGCCCGAATCATCGGCATCCTGCTGCACATCATCGAGGTGGTTGTACTCCACAAGGTATCCACCATCGATGGCTTCTTCCTGGTTGGCCCATCCGCCCACATCAATGCTGTATCGCCCGCGTGTTTTGGTGATGTAATTTCTTGATATGGTGGTCATAAGAGAATGACTTGCATAAATGTTGGTGCTTCCACAGTCATACAGTTCATTGCGGGAAACAAGGGTCTCTCTCGTAATATCGCGGCCATCGAGGGGATTGTCGGGGCCTTTGATATGAATGGCATTACCATCAATGGTATGGAACTGGTTCTCCAGGATTTTAGTCTGGTAGCAACCCTCGTGTACTGCAATGCCTTTGCCGCTGCCCGACTGAAGAATATTGCCCGAAAGTTCCAGTGCATGGGCATACTTAATATCGATGATGCTGCCTTCGGCGGTTGCCCCTTCGAAAGTTATTCCATAAATGCGAAGATTTCTCACGGGTCGTTCCCTGCTGCCGGAAACCGTTATCAGGTTGCTAAGGTTGGGAACCGATGCATAAGTATGGTTAGGATTGACTCCTTCGGGCGCTATGTAGCTGATTTCTCTCCGTTTTTTATCGAAGTACCACTCACCGGGTGCATCCATCAACTCTTTAATGTTCTCTATATAATACCGGGGGGGTACCTCCACAATACCGGGCTGTTCCTTTGCAAGCGTAACCATTCCGGTTTTTTCATCGACCGATGTAATGGAATTCACACCCTTATGCCAGCGCAGCAGCATAATGATTCGGTTGTCTTCCATCGACGCCCATCGTTTGATTTCGTTGGGATTAAAGAACAAGGTTTGCGTAGACTTGGAGATGGCAGGAGGTACAAAGTACCCACTATTGGGGGTGCGGGCAAGCGTTTGCCTTTTCCCCTGCACGAGCAGCATTTCTGCTTCAGTTTCATTAAATGGCGCTGTCCATACCCTTCCGTTTTGTTTCCAGTTGGTTACAGGATTTCCTCCGGAAACAACGACTTTTTCGCCCGGATAGTTGGCATAAGTAACGTAGTGGTCACGTAACTTGTGGTATTCAAATGCCCCGGTTGGAAGGTTGGTTTCGACCCGCTCTCCGGCATCTTCAGGGTTAAATATCAAGGGTTGCCTGAGCGGGAACGTGCCTTCGCGCAGGTACACCAAAATGTCTTTTCCTCTTCCCAATGGGTGAGGTGAGCCTATCCAGCGGGTTTCGACCGGTGGATCTTTTGGGAAATAGACCTCGTTTTTAAGTTCCCTGACGGCTTTTTGCGCCCGCTCGATAGTGGCAAATGGACCATCGCTGCCAGCAGAATTGGGCTCTGCGAGCGTTCCCGACCAGTTGTCGTTTCCGCGTGGCGACACATAAAAGTCGGCCGATTCGGGATAACTGAATTTTTCCCACGATTCACCCCGCAGTAATTTGCCGTTTCGTTGTGAAGTCTGGGTATGGCCATGCAATGAAAGAAGTATGAAAAACACCGCTAAGATTGAAAAGAGAGGGTGCCGGTTTGCATGAGGTTGTTTGATAGACTTGCGTTGCATAGAATTTGGTTTATTGGGTTCCGGTTCAAAAGGATCCCGGTGGACATTACTATCCATCCGGTTAGATTATGGGTTATTCGCCGAGATTGAAAATCCCGACAGCATTTTCGAAGAGCACCATGGACGCAATTTTGACCGCTTCTTCTTCTGTAAGGTATTGATCGCGAACTTTATCTATAAGCACCCTCGACAGGATTTCACGGGCCAACAGGGAGTGGGCGTAAATGTGTTCCACATGGTCGTAGTCGCCCCCAAAGCCCATTATTTTACCGGCAGGAACGGTTTCTAACCATTCGTGAAGATATCTTTCGCTGTAGGAAGGAGAGATGGTATAGACCCAACTTATGTCGAAAAAGACGTTTCTGAAATTTTTTGCCACAACTGCGAGTTCCCCTCCATAAGGATAGGCTCCATGCATCAGAAGAAATTTTACATCGCGGTATTTAAGAAAAAGATTGCTCAGCAAGACTGGATTGGAATGTTGGATATAGTTGCCGTCGCCAGCCTGCAAGCCGGTATGGATTTGAATAGGTTTCTTGTATTGTAATGCCAGATCGAGAATTCTGTGCATCATATAGTCGGCCAGTATACGCGTGGTCTCCTCGGGGAGCGGCTGATTGTTGCTGTTCACGATAAGATTGAAAACGCTTGCAGCTTCTTCCCTGGCGACATCGTGGAAATAGAGGGTACGGTAGTAGGCAGCAGTAGTTTTTATGGTAACAAATTCCTCCTCCAGAGCCTGTTCAAAATCGCGTTTCAAAGTTTGTTCCAGATCCTCCAGCGACAATATAGTTGTGGAGTGTTGTATGGCAAGTTGTTCAATCTTTTGCCGTGTATCAAGTTGCAGGTAATCAAACCGTTTTGTGTACCTGAAAATTGCAGGATCTCCTGATTTCCGGTTGGGATGATCGTTGATGATATAGGCAATGTTGCTCTTTTCGGCGATAACCTTATGATACCAATCAGACCGGTATGCATCCCTGATGCGCTCCGAGAGTGGTTCAACTGTATGGTCGCTTAACCCATCCATTTCAAATAGCTGTTGAATGGTATAGTTCACCAGCCGGTTGTATGTGGTGTTGGTTGATTTTTCCCAATAGGGCTTTAAGATCTGCCATTTTTCTATGGCAGTGAGGGAGTCGCCGAACAAACCCGCAAAACCCGGTTTTGAGAGGCCTGCCGATTTTATGTCGTCATCGGCATATTGTTGAAGCAAAATCATAAAATCGAGATTGTCGATACTGTTACCCCGGGTTTGAGGCCCGATGTGTTCGTGGGTATCGACAATCCTGATGGTATCGATGTGGTTCCGTATTCTAAGTTCATAACCCTCTGCGGGGGCTCCCACGAAAGCAAACTGTGCCTGTGCGAACTGAACAGCCAGAATCAAAAAGGTGGTTATGAGATTCCGGGGCATACGGGTTGATTTTGTTTTGACCTAATGTCTGGCTACTGCCATTGAATAATCGCTCATTTCTTCGAGATACTGTCTAATAGTCTGACGTTCAGCATCGTTGTAGCGCTGAAGAGGCATGGCCATATAATCGCTGCAAATCCCCATAACTGACAGAGCGCATTTGATGCCTTTGGTATATTTAGAGGCATTTGGGCTTACATTGTAAATGGTGTTGTACAGGTGCATTACTTTTTGACGCAATACCTCAATGGTGGCGTAATCGCGGTTGGCTGATGCTTCGTAATAGTCAACAAACAGCCTTGGGAAAAGATTAGCTCCTCCGCAAACAGCTCCATGTCCGCCGTGTATAATGGTCTCAGGAATGAAGAGTTCGGTTCCTGAAATGATTGCAAAGTCGGGATTTTGCCTGAAAGCATCAATCAATGAGAATAGATAAAGCATGTCTCCTGAGCTATCTTTTATCCCAATTGCTCCCAGATTGGCTGCTGCCTGAACTGTTTCAATCTCCATATGGAGTTTGGTGTAGCCTGGCATATTGTACAGCATAAGAGGCAGAGGCAAGCGCGGAATCAGGTGCTCAAAATAGATAATCAATTCATTTTGTGTAATTGGAATATAGTAGGGTGGGGCTACTACAACAGAATCGCATCCTGCCTTGTGAGCATGCTCTGCAATATGCAACGACCCTTCGAACGAGGTGTCGGTAATGCCGGTCATAACGATGGTTCGGCCGGCAACCTGACTGCATACTCTGTCGATTACCTCCTTGCGCATTTCGTAGGTAAGACTGGGAGCCTCACCGGTGGTGCCCAAAATAAAAATACCATGCACCCCACCTGAAATAAGATGTTCAACAAGTCTTTCCAATCCGGCAACGTCCAGTTTGCTATCTTTGGTAAGTGGGGTAACTATCGGGGGGATTATTCCCTGCACAGGCTTCTTCATCCGTATGGTTTTAAATATCAATAATGCATCGTTTTATTCTATGGAATTAGCCAAAAGAACGATAAAACAAATAAAATGCAATTCGCATTTTTGTGCTTGTCTTATCTTGTTCTAATTACATTATTTTTTAACTTTTTGCGATTGAAATATTTCTATATTTGCGGTATATGGTTAAAAAAGATTAATATGCAAATTATCTATGAAAAGATTTTTGTATCCCACAAGCATTCGTTTGTTACCCGCCGAATGCTGATGGATGTCAACAACCATAAAATCCACTCGCATTCCAACTACGAACTAAATTTCATAACTTCCGGAGCCGGCAAGCGAATTGTGGGCAGTAACATCTCAAGCTACAGCGAGGGAGATTTGGTTTTACTGGGTCCTAATCTGCCACACTCGTGGGACGTGCTGGAATCGAAACCTAACAAACCGGCCGAATGTATTGTAACCCACTTTTATGAAAACATAATAGGTTCCGATTTTTTCAATATTCCTGAATTGGAAGAGGTGGTTAATCTCCTCAAGAGCGCAAATAACGGAATCTGGTTTAAGGGGAAAAAGGCAGAGAAAGTGGGAATGGTATTGCGGAAAATGTCGAACCTTGATGGGTTAAACCGTTACATTGAGCTTCTGAAAGTGTTTAGCCTGCTGTTGCAAATCGAAGAACGGGAGATTTTGGCACTACCCTCATCTGCACCCAAGAGTTTTGACAAGGACCGTGAGCAGGTCAACAAAATTTATGAATATGTTTTTGAGAATATTCAGTCCGATATAAAGCTTAAAGAGGCCTCAGCTCTGGTGTATATGGAGCCTGGATCGTTCTGTCGCTATTTTAAGAAGAAGACCAACCAGACATTTATGGATTATGTGAAGAATGTCAGGATAGGGATTGCTGCCAAACTTCTGGCTGAAACCGATAAGCAGATAACCCAGATTTGCTATGAGTGCGGATACAACAATCTGGCCAATTTCAACCATTATTTCAAATCGATTATGAAGAAAACACCATCGGAATACCGGAAGGATTTCAAGAAATAATCTTTCTTGTGGCTATGAAATACGGTAAAATGCCCATGCATGTTTTTGCCTGGCACAATGCGCCCCAAAACTATCAGGCAGGAGAATATGATGTTCACTGGCACACTTCGCCCCAAACCGATCTTTGGCAAAACACTTATTATGGTTTTAGCATTGCCAATGCTCCGATATGGTATATGAATACAGAAGGCGATTTTACCTTTTCGGTGTGCGTTGCATCTGCTGCGCATCGCCTATACGATCAGGCAGGTCTTGTCTTGATGGCTGACGAGTTTAACTGGGTAAAGGCATCGGTCGAATTTGAAAACGATAGCTGCGGACGGCTTGGCTCGGTAGTAACCCGGTCGGGTTATTCCGACTGGGCTTCGGTTGATATTCCCAATGTTAACACTCCTGGATGGTTTCGCATCAGTCGTTTGGCGAACGATTTTCTGCTGGAGTATTCCGCCGACGGAGCTTCCTACTCACAGATGCGCATGTTTCATATGTCGGAGGCAAACTCTGCACCCAAGGTTGGGGTTTATGCCTGCAGTCCGGGAAACAGTAGCTTTAAGGCTCTATTCAGCGACTTTGAGCTTTCTCAGTGCCTTTGGCCGCCTTATAGTGCTCATTAAATGGCATGGCAGGTTTTGCAACCGGGATTATCCAAAAAATAGTTTCTTACCAATGAGTAATTTTCGTAACATCAAAAAAAACAACTTTGCGGCTTTTCTGGTTTCAGTAAGTCTGTTGCTTGTCATTATTCCTGTGCTTTCAGCATTTGGACAACGTTCACAAAAAGTGACTTTTGGTATTTGCACCGATGTGCATCTGCCTACCATGCACGACTCTGAATACAGAATCACTCATTTTATAGAGTCAATGAAATCTGCCCGTCCCGATTTTATTATCGAATTGGGTGATTTTGCTACTCCCGACCCCAAATACAAGGCTATGTTCGACATCTGGAACAGTTTTCCGGGTGAGCGATATCACGTTATCGG